>DATEWO010000447.1:0-6162 GCA_035257925.1 Propionibacteriaceae bacterium
ACGGCACGGATTGCGAGAACGGCCACGACGATAATGACGATCACCAACGCGGCCCCAGCGATCCACCAGCCGATCGGCGACTTCTTCTTCTCTAGCTCCCGATAGTCCGCATACGCGCTGCGGTAGGTTGGGTCGTACGTCGACTGACCGAACGTCGCCGGTGCACCTTGGCCATGCCCTGACTGTTCACTCTGGCCATACGTGGGCTGCGCCGTCTGACCGTAGGGCTGACCGCCCTGCTGCCCCGTCCCGCCGCCAAGGAGACCTGGCGATGGTGGAGGCGCGCTCGGATTGGGCGAGGTTGCCGCCGACCAGGCCTTGCCGTCCCAGTACCGGAACAGGCCTTTCCCGCCGCCCGGATCGGGATACCACCCAGGGTTCGCACTCACGGGCCGAGTTTATGTGCCGACGGGTGGCCCAGGCCGCTAGCCGTCGACCTGCAGCTGCTTCAGGGTGTCCCGGGCGGGCTGCACGAGTTCGGGAAGCGTGTCGGGGATCGTGGCGTAGTAGAGGCCTGACCGGTTGCCGGCGGAGACGATTGCCACGATGAGGTACTCGCCGCTGGCTTCCAGGTTGGGGATGTCAAAGGTGAGCTGGGATTCCACCAGCCAGGCGTCGTGGCCGTCGATGGTGATTTGCTCATTTACCTTCATGTCGCTGTTGATGGGGTGGTTGCCATAAAAAGCGCCGAGAATGCACTTCACAACAATCTGAGCGCCCTGCTCCGGGGTGAAGAACCCATCACCGGCCTGCAATTCAGCTACCAGGATCGAGGCGACCCAATTGTTGCCCTGACCGTCATAGTCGAGCTGGTCGAGAACCATCTGAGTCTGCACGTCGGTTCCGAACGGCACCGGGTTCGGGGGACCTTGCGGCGGCCCCCACGGCGAACCCAGCAGCGGGTAGGAAACCGGACCTCCGTGAACGCGTCCGTCGGCCGGGTGGGTCACCGGGGCATCAGGGCTTGCAGTATTCTCCGGCGGACAGAAGTCCTGCGAGGGTTGCGCTACCGGCCCACCACCCGTCGTGCCTGTGTCGCCACCTGTCACGGCGCGGATGGCCAGAACGGCCACGACGATAATGACGATCACTAACGCGCCCCCGGCAATCCCCCAGCCGATCGGCGACTTCTTCTTCTCTAGCTCTTCATAGTTGGCATACGCGCTGCTGCCGTAGTCCTGGCCGTAAGGCGATTGGCCGTACGCGGGCTGTCCACTTGCTTGGCCAAACCCGGACTGTCCACCTGGCCCGTATGGCTGGCCGCCGCCCTGCTGCGGCGTCCCAACCCCAATAAGACCTTGGGTCGGTGGAGGCGAGCCCGGATTGGGCGAAGTTGCCGCTGACCAAGCCTTGCCATCCCAGTACCGAAAGAGACCTTGCCCACCGCCTGGATCGGGATACCACCCAGGGTTCGCACTCACGGGCCGAGTCTATGTGCGCAAGAGCGTCACCAGACATCGACAAAGCCAGTCGTGACCAGGCATCGAGCTGCTTGAAAACCGGCTCATCGCCTTCGGTCCAGCTCCTCCTGAAAGTAGTCGGAGACGATAACGACTTGTGCGATTCCGGTTGCCGTTCGTGACCACTTGCGGCCAAAGACATCGCCGCGGCCTGCCCCCCTGCTAGCCGTCGACTTGCAGTTGCTCCAGGGCGTCGCGAGCTGGCTGGACAAGTTCGGGCACGGTGTCGGGTATCGAGGCGTAGTAGAGACCTGACCGGTTGCCGGCGGAGACGATTGCCACGATGAGCAGCTCACCCTTGGTTTCCAGTCCCTTGATGTCAAAGGTGAGCTGAGATTCCACCAGCCAGGCGTCGTGGCCATCGATAGTGGTCTTCTCGTTCACCTTGATATTGCTATTGACCGGATTGTTGCCGTAGAACGCGCCGAGAATGCATTTCACGACGATCTGAGAGCCCTGCTCCGGGGTGAAAAACCCATCGCCAGCCTGCAACTCCCCCACCAGGATTCCGGCCACCCAGAGCCTATTTTCGCCCTCTGAGTAGTCATAGTAAGACTCGACCAGGACAGTCTGCTGCTGGACGTCGCTGCCGAACGGTACCCGGCTGTCACCTTGCGGGGGCCCCCATGGCGGACCCAGCCGTGGATAAGACACCGGACCTCCGTGCACCCGTCCGTCGGCCGGGTGGCTGGCGGACGCCTCGGGGCTTGCCGTGATTTGCGGCGGGCAGGCGTCTTGTGAGGGCTGCGTTACCGGGCCGCCACTAGTGCCGGTGTCGCCGCCGGTCACAGCACGGATGGCAAGAACGGCCACCACGATAATGACGATCATCAACGCGGCACCGGCGATCCACCAGCCGATCGGTGACTTCCTCTTCTCTAGCTCGCGATAGTTCGCGTACGCGCTGCTGCCGTAGTCCTGGCCGTAGGTGGGTTGTCCACCCTGCCGGTAAGGCTGCTGACCACCCTGTCCGGAGGGCTGGCCGCTGTGCTGCGGCAGCCCGGCGCTAACAAGACCTTGCGAGGGTGGGGGGGCGCTCGGATTGGGCGAGGTTGCCGCCGACCAGGCCTTGCCATCCCAGTACCGGAACAGACCCTGCCCGCCGCCCGGATCGGGATACCACCCAGGGTTCGCGCTCACGGGCCGAGTTTATGGGGCGCCAGGATAATGCCAGACCTCTGAGGCATGCGCCACACATCAGTTTCAGTCGTCGATCAGGCGATACCCGAGACCGCGTACGGTTTCCAGGACCGATAGCTGTCCTGTTCGCGTTTTGTTGAGCTTCCGCCGGAGGTTCTGGACGTACTTACGAACCCTCTCGGGGCTGGCCATATGCCCGTTGTCGCCGATCACGGTTGCGATCTCAGCAACGGAGACGACTCGCGGGGCTTCCGCGAGCAGATACTCGACGAGGTCGAACTCACGCGGCGCCAGCCGGACGACCGTGTCGGAGACGCGGACCTGATGCGCCTGCCGGTCGAGGTAAATCGGCCCGTATTGAAGACTGGCGGCTGACTCCGTCCTAGTCAGGCCGAGATGGCGGATTGCTGAAGCCAGCTGGTCAGGGTTGACCGGGAGACCGATTAATCCGCGAGCCCCGGCCTCGAGACCATCGAAGGCCAGTTGATGTGACTCCTCGTCGTCCGTCAGACCGATGACGATGGGAACTTCGGACGAGGCGACAATCGTGCGGATGAAGCGCAAGAAATTCACGCCGATGAGATCTGTGGGCGCCAGGACGGCGCCAGGATCCTCAGCCATCAGGCTAAGCAGCGCTGCAGGGCCGTCGGGGTAAGAACGAAGGTCAATCCCGCTGGCGAGCAAATCATCGTGCCCGCCAGGAGTAAGTACCAAAGACGGCGACTCGACGGCGATCACCTTGTAGGGCCAGCGAATCGCGCCCAGACTGGCACCCCAACGTGCCGTCTGCCAAGTCATCGGCTTGTCGCGTGCTGGTCTCAGCTCATCCGAAGCGGCCCGAGATGTAGTCCTCGGTGCGCTTGTCGGACGGGTTCTCGAAAATCTTGGTCGTCTTGTCGTACTCGACGAGCATGCCGGTGCGGTCGCCGGTGCCTTCAGCGGCGAGCGCGGTAAAGAAGGCTGTCCGATCAGCGACACGCGCAGCCTGTTGCATGTTGTGGGTAACGATCACAATCGCGTACACCTGTCTGAGCTCCTCCATCAGGTCTTCGATCCGGCCGGTCGCGATCGGATCGAGCGCGGAGCAGGGCTCGTCCATCAAGATCACCTCGGGCCGTACGGCGATGGTCCGGGCGATGCAGAGGCGTTGCTGTTGACCACCAGAGAGGCCGAAGGCCGACTGTTTGAGCTTGTCCTTGACCTCGCTCCACAAGGCGGCCTGGGTGAGCGCTTCCTCAACCAGGTCGTCCATGTTGGACGGTTTCATGCCGATGACTCTTGGACCGTAAGCGATGTTGTCGTAGATCGACTTCGGGAACGGGTTGGGCTTTTGAAACACCATGCCGATCCGCCGTCTTACCTCGATCGCATCGACGCCCTTCGCGTAGATGTCTTGACCATGAAGGGTCACCTCACCGGTGACGCGGGCTCCAAGAATAAGATCGTTCATCCGGTTCAGGGACCGCAGTAGCGTCGATTTTCCGCAGCCCGATGGCCCGATCAAAGCGGTGATCTCGTTGTAGCCGAAGATGAGGTTGACACCGGTCACGGCCCGGAAGTCACCGTAGTAGACATCGACGTTGTTGCACGCCATCACCGCGTCGGGTACTTCGGGCAGCTGGTCGTCACGTGACGGGTGGGCCGGCTCGAAGTGGACCTCCTGCGGCTCGTGGGGAGGCGTGACCTCCTGGTGAGTGGTGACCTCAGGGCTTGGCTGTGCGCTCATCAGTTCTCTGCTTCCTTTGGTTCGGCTACCACCGGCGCTGGTAGTGGTTGCGGATGTAGATGGCGAGGGCGTTCATTGCCAGCAAGAGGACGAGCAGGAGGATGCTGGCCGCGGCAGCGAGAATCCGGAATTCCTCCTGGGGACGACCAGTCCAGTTGAAGATCTGGATGGGCAGGGTGGTGTAGCCGCTCAGTAGTCCGTTCGGGTCGTAGCTGACGAACACCAACCCTCCGAGGAGGAGTAGCGGCGCCGCCTCGCCGAATGCTCGCGATAGCGCCAGGATCGCTCCGGTGGCGATGCCGGGAACGGCCGAGGGAAGGGTCTGTTTCCACATCGTCTGCAGCGGCGTCGCGCCGAGGGCCAGCGATGCTTCACGGATCTCCGCCGGCACCGACCGCAGCGCCTCCCGGGTGGCGATGATGATCACCGGCAGGATGAGCAGGCTGAGAGCGGTGGCCCCAGCGATGACGAGGTTCTTGTTCTGCACCCGCAGCAGCGTCAATACGGCCAGCGCTAGCAGGCCGTAGACCACCGATGGGATGGCGGCAAGGTTCTGGACGTTGAGTTCGATCAGGTGATTGATCCGTTTCGTTTTGTCGGCGAACTCCTCGAGCTGGACCGCTGCCGCAACGCCGAGGGGGATCGCCAGCACCGCGGTAGTGCAGATCACCCAGATGGAACCGAGGATCGCGGGCCGCGCCCCGGCCCGAGCTGGCGTCGAGGACGGGTACTCGGTGAACAACCGCAGATCGAGGCGCGGCGCTCCCTCGATGAAAGTGGTGACGATCAGGACCAGCAGCACCGTCATGGCAATGAAGATCGTCAGCCACAACAGCACCAGGAAGACCATGGCTTTCGGGCTACGCTCGCCGCTCCTGGCTGAGGTACCGAGGGATCGAGCCGGGCGCAGATCGGTGGCGATGCTCATCAGTAGGCCTCCCGGAATCGGCGCACGAACCGGATGCTGATGAAGTTGATCATCAAGGTGATGGTGAACAGCAGCAGCCCAACCGCGAAGAGCGTGTTGTACTCGATGGAGCCCACTCGGGAGTCGCCCAGCGCGGCGTTGGCGATAAAGCCAGTCATAGTCTGGCCCTGCTCCAGTGCACCGGTGACGATGCGGGCCTGACCGCCCGCAGCGATGGCCACGATCATGGTCTCGCCCACCGCCCGGGAGACGCCGAGGACGATGGCAGCAACGATGCCGGAGAGCGCAGCCGGGAACACAACCCGGATGCTGGTCTGCATCCTGTTGGCTCCCAGTGCGGCGGAGCCTTGTCGCATTGCGTTCGGAACCGCGGACATGGCGTCCTCGCTCAGCGAGGCGACGGTCGGAACGATCATCACGCCCATCACCAGACCGGCGGCCAGCACGCTGAACGATCCGGTCGGGAGGTGCAGCCAGTCACGCAACACCGTGCCCTGGACGAATGCGAGAGCGAACAGGCCGTAGACGACAGTCGGGACGCCGGCCAGGATCTCCAGGATTGGCTTCAAGACGCTGCGCAGGCTGGGGTGGGCATATTCCGATAGCAGAACTGCCGAGCCGAGTCCGAGCGGGACGGCCGTGATCAACGCGATCGCGGTCGTCCAGAAAGTCGCGGTGATCAGCGGGATGACCCCGAAGGACGCGTTCGCGAACCGAGGTGCCCACCGCGTACCAAAAAGGAAGTCACTGATGGAAACCTGGGCGAAGAACTCCAGGGACGGGATGATCAATGCGATCACGATCCCCACCGTGATCGCGATCGTCAGCCAGGCCGCGAGTCGCAGCACAAGTTTCGCGACAGCCTCACCAGGTCGCCGATGGTGCGCCGCCGTCAGGGACGGCGGCCG
>DATEWO010000448.1:0-25161 GCA_035257925.1 Propionibacteriaceae bacterium
GGCCGTCGGCCTCAACCAGTCCTACCCGATCTACCAGCGGCTCGGACTTCATCATGTCGAGCACCAGACGCTCGACCGGGTCGACCTGACCGATCGACTGCTGCGCGTTCACGTCCGATGGCTGTTCTATGACGCCGCCGGGGAATTGCTGACTGACGGACACTACGAGTACTTGCTGCGCCACGATGACGACGGACTGCGAACCTATGTCGCGGTGGCCATCGATGAACAGGAAAAGCTGACCCAGCTAGCACAACGTCAAGGCATCGACCTGGAATAGGGCTCGTGCTGGGCCCGAGAGTCGCGAGTCGAATAGTCGGATAGAAGTATGATAAAGGTATGAGCAAGCACCGGGTCACTCTCACCTTGGACGAGGACCTCATCGAGGCGCTTCAGCAGCGCAGTGGGCGTAGCCTTTCAGCGGCCGCAAATGCTGCGCTTCGTCAGGCCATCGAGTCGGATAACCACCGCAAGGCTGCGCTCGCGTGGCTGACCGAGCTCGATGCCAAATACGGCAAGGCGAGTCCGGAGGAGCAAGCGCAGAACGAGGCCTTTCTCGATGAGATTGGGTTCAGCGACTCAAGCTCCAATGCGGCAGGAGCCGCGTGAATCGAGTCGTTCTCGACGCGGGCGCTTTCGACACCCTTCACACAGCCGCGGGCGCAAAAATGAGAGATCTTC
Organism: Propionibacteriaceae bacterium; assembly: GCA_035257925.1. Taxonomy (GTDB): domain Bacteria; phylum Actinomycetota; class Actinomycetes; order Propionibacteriales; family Propionibacteriaceae; genus Microlunatus. The sequence goes on from DATEWO010000448.1 coordinate 682, forward strand.
TCGCCCGGACGCTCACTCGTGGAGGAGAGGTCTGCTGCGCTGCAGTCACGCTGGCCGAGGTTGCCAGAGGCACTGCTCGGACTCGTCAGCTCGAGTCCGCCTTAAGCCGGAAATACGGCGGAGATCAAATTCGGGTGTTGGTCACCGACAAGGAAATGGCCAAGCTGGTTGGCCGAATTCTCCACGCCGCCAAGAAGGGCTCGGCCTGGATCGCTGACGCCCATGTCATTGCTGCTTGCTTTCCAGCCGACGTTGCCGTTGTGATGACGACGGACCCGAGCGATATCAATGAACTGGCCGCCGTGGTGCCCGGTGTGAAGATCATGATTCGCACGCCATAACGGTCCGGCGTCCTCAAAGAGGATGGACTGGCCACGAGCCGGTGCGGTCAGTTAGTCAGAGCGACTCAAGCAGGGCGACAGTTTCTTGGGCGATTGCAAGCTCCTCGTTGGTGGGCACCACTGCGATGGTGATCGGTGAGCCGTCGGTGGAGATCAGCCGCGCCGCCTTGGATGCTGCGTTGTTGAGCTCTGGATCCAGTTGTAGGCCGAGGCCATCAAGACCGTCGACTACAGCTGCCCGCACGGCCGGGTTGTTCTCCCCGACGCCGGCGGTGAAGGTGAGCACATCCAGCCGACCCAGGAGTGCCAGGTACGCGCCGAGGTAATGCTTGAGCCGATGGACGTATACCTCGAACGCCAGCTGCGCCGCCTCGTCGGCGGCCGCCCGTCGCTCCTCCAGTTCGCGGAAGTCGTTGACGCCGGCCATGCCCTTGAGCCCGGACTGCTTGTTCAGCAGTGTGTCGATGTCGCCGATGGACATCCCGAGCTCGTTGTGCAAGAAGGTGTGCAGCCCCGGATCGACATCGCCGGAGCGGGTGCCCATCACCAAACCCTGGAGCGGCGTCAGCCCCATTGAGGTCTCGACAGCAACGCCGCCCCGCACCGCCGACGCCGAGCAGCCGTTCCCCAGGTGCAGCACGATCTGATTCAGCTCACCAAGATCACGGCCGACCAGCTCTGCGGCAGCCCGGGATACGAACTGATGCGATGTGCCGTGGAAGCCGTAGCGCCGGATCCGATACTTCTGAGCAAGATCACGAGGAATCGCGTACGTCGCCGCGGCCGTCGGGAGCGTGCTGAAGAAGGCGGTATCGAAGATCGCCACATGCGGCACGTCGAACTCCGCCCGCGCGGCTTCAATGCCCGAGACCGCACCCGGATTGTGTAGCGGAGCGAGGGGGATTAGATCCTTGATCTCTTCAAGCACGTCGTCGTCGATAACTGTCGGGTCGGAGAAGTCAGGTCCGCCGTGAACCACCCGATGCCCGACGGCCCGCAACCCCACGGTGTCAAGATCAACGCCTGCAGCCGCAAGCTGATCTTGCATCGCTCGCACAGCCGCATCATGATCAGCGATGGGGCTACCCGATTCGCCGATCCGCTCGATGAGTCCTTTTGCTTGTACTTCGGCAGTTTCTGGCACCACCAGCTGATATTTCAGCGACGAGGAGCCGGCGTTCAAAACCAGCACAGGCGTTTGGGTCATCCGGCCGGCCCTGCCGTTGCTGCCTCCGCTGGCTGCGCCTTGATCGCTTGCCCCTGCACTGCAGTGATCGCGACGGTGTTGACAATGTCGGACACCAGAGCACCGCGAGACAGATCATTCACCGGTTTGCGTAGCCCTTGCAGCACTGGCCCGATGGCAATGGCGTGGGCACTGCGCTGCACCGCCTTGTAGGTGTTATTGCCAGTGTTCAGGTCCGGGAAGATGAACACCGTGGCGCGCCCAGCAACCGGAGAGTTTGGCAGCTTGGTCCGTGCCACCTCCGGATCGATCGCCGCGTCGTACTGGATCGGACCCTCCAGCAGCAGGTCGGGAGCACGCTCGCGTACCAGAGCCGTCGCCGCTCGCACCTTCTCCACCTCAGTACCTGACCCAGAGGTGCCGGTCGAGTACGACAGCATCGCCACCCGTGGCTCGATGCCGAACTGCTGCGCCGTCTCCGCAGAGGAGATCGCGATGTCGGCCAACTGTTCGGTCGTCGGCTCGGGGATCACCGCGCAGTCGCCGTAGGCCAGCACCCGATCAGCCAGGCACATGAGGAACACACTCGACACGGTGCTCACCCCAGGCTTGGTCTTGATGAATTCCAACGCCGGCCGGATGGTGTGCGCGGTCGTGTTCACCGCACCCGAGACCATGCCGTCCGCAAGCCCGAGATGCACCATCATCGTGCCGAAATAGGAGATGTCGGTCACGATCTCCCGTGCCCGCTCCACGGTCATGCCCTTGTGGGCGCGGGCTTCGGCATACGCGGCCGCAAACTTCTCGACCAGCTCGGCATCCTGCGGTGACATGATCGAGGCCTCGTCAAGATCAAGACCGAGTGCCGATGCCCGGGCTCGCACCTTGGTCTCGTCGCCAAGCAAGATCAGGTTCGCCACCCCGCGCCGCAGCAGGATTGCCGCCGCCTCGAGAATCCGATCATCCTCGCTCTCCGGCAACACGATCCGCTGCCGATCGGCGCGCGCCCGCTCCATGAGCTGGTACTCGAACATCAGCGGCGTACGGACCTCAGAGGCCGGGACGTTGATCGCCGCCAGCAAGGCAGCCTGATCGACCTGTTCAGCGAACTCCCGATGCGCGGTCTCGATCTTGCGGCTCGATGCCTTGGTGATCGGTCCCCGTACCCGCATCAACCGCTCCGCCGTGGTGAACGTGCCGAGGTCGGTCATCGCAATCGGCAAGTCCTGCTGTACACCTTCGGACAGCCGCCGGATGGTCTCGGGAATCTCATATCCACCGGTGAGCAATATCCCAGCAAGCGGCGGGAACGTGCCTGACTGATGGGCGAGCATCAGACCAGGAATCAGGTCTGTACGGTCGCTGGCTGCGATCACTGCGACATCGGGGACGAGGCGATCCAAGACGTGTGGCAGGCTCATTGCCGCCACGATCACGCTCATGGCCTCCCGATCCATCCAAGCTTGGCTGCCCAGCACCAGCTCGCCGTCAGCGGCCTCGACCAGGGCTCGGAAGGTCGGCGCGGAAAGGAGTGGGCTTTCCGGGATGGCGGCCGTCACCACATCCTCCCCGAGATTGCCAAGTGCCGCACGAATGGCCCCAGCGGAGTCATGATCAACACGGTTGGCGATCACCGCAACGGTCTGCGCGTGGTTGGCCCGGAGTTCGGTGATCGCGCTCTCAGCAGCCGCGCGGATCTGTTCGGGGCGCCGGTCTCGGCCATGCACCACCAGCACTACCGGAGATCCAAGATTCGCGGCGATCTTGGCATTGAAGGACAGCTCTGTCCCGGCCGCGACGTCGGCGTAGTCCGACCCGACAACCAAGATCACTTCGAACCGATCGGTGAGCTGGCCAAAACGCTCAACGATGACGTGCAGAGCCTCATCCGCATCTTGCCGTGCGGCCTCATAGGTCACCCCGATGGCCTCGTCATAGGTCTGCGAGATGCCTGGTTGGTTGACCAGAAGATCGACGATGAGGTCGATGTCGTCACCGCCGGAGCCGGCTGTCGTCAGCGGCCGGAAGACACCCACCGAGCCCACTTCACGGGTTAGCGCGTCGAGTAATCCGAGCGCTACGGCTGATTTGCCGGTGAGACCCTCGGGTGATGCGACGTAGACGCTGCGACCCACGGGTCTGACGTTATCGGGCAACTGAGGTGGCAAAAGCGCCGGGGAGGCGGAGTCGGAACTATCTTGGTTCGCGTGGCTGCCCCCGTTCCGCCAGAGGTTCCTGGTATGGCGGATTGGCGCGCGCTCGCGCGCGGCGGCTTCGCTATCGTCTGGCAGGCGCGCCAAGAGTCGCTGAACCGGTTGGTGGCCGTCAAGGTCGACGAACGCAAGCTCGACACCGATGCTGAGCGGCGCCGCTTCCTCCGTGAGGCGGGTGCCGCGGGCAGGATGTCGGGACACCCAGGCATTGTCACCGTCCATGACGCTGGCCTGTTAAGTGACGACCGACCATTCCTGGTCATGGAGCTCTGTCCTGGCGGTTCATTGACGCGGTGGATGACCGCTGATCCGCGACCGAGCCAGCGTCGGGTTCGCGATGTGGGCGTACGGATCGCGGACGCCTTGTCTGCTGCGCACTTGCTGGGTGTGCTGCATCGGGATGTCAAACCGGCCAACATCTTGATCGACGCGTACAACAACGCCGGCTTGGCTGACTTCGGGCTGGCCGCGCTGATCGATCCGGACACGCCGCTCCGAGAGGCGGTGGAGGCCATCACCCCTGCGTACGCGCCGCCGGAGGTTTTCGCCAAGAAACCGGTCACCGAGTACGCCGACGTCTATTCCCTGGCGGCCACGCTGTACGCGGTACTCAGCGGTCACGCCCCCCGCTGGTCGGAGACGATGGAGATGCCAAGCATCCCGGAGATGATCAAGCGGCAGAAAAATCCGATCAAGCGCATTCCCGGGGTCGACAAGGCCTTCATGGATGTGCTGCTGAATGCCATGGCCGAGAATCCCGAGGACCGCCCCACGGCTGCGCAATTTCGGGATCAACTGACCGAGCTCAATCTGTCGCCGAAGCTGGCGCCTCGGCCGCTGGATGTCGCGGAGGAACAACGACCTTCACCACCTAGCCCTGCCGAGGAACCGGCTGCTGCAAAGGTCGCAAAGGCGGAGCCGGCGCCGACGCCGTCCGGCAGGTGGGAGCGTCGCGGGTTGGCGACCGTGGCGATCGTCGCAGTGGTGATTGCTGTTGTCTCGGTGATTGCGGTGGTGAACCTCGCCACGCGTACCCCAGCGGCTGAGCCGACACCTGTCATCACCACATCTCCTCCTGTGACTACGACGGCCCCCGCCAGCCCAACCGTCACGCCGGTCAGTGTGCCCCCCGGATTCATCGACTGCTCCGAGGAATTGGGTCAGAACATCTACTGCGCATCTCGACCGGAATGTTGGGGAAGCATCATTGGGTATTCCGACATTCCTTCGTTAGGAACCAAACAGAGCTGCGACCAAATGCACGTGTACCAGACCTTTATTGCTGGCCGGCTCGGCTACGACGTGCGGCGGCAATCTCAGCTTGATTCGGATGCCACAATCCGTCGCGTATGTACCAACGAGATCGTCAACTCGATGTTGCGCTCCCAGAATCGCCGCTCGGATTGGGAGATCTTGTTCCTGGGCCCGCAGCAGCCCAACGAGGACTACTTCCGTTGCATCGTCGGTCGAGGCGAGCGGTCCGGGGCGCTCACCGTCCGAGCTCCTGGCTGACGGCGGCCAGCTGTTCAATGCCGGTGAGCAGCCGGTTCAGCATCCGCTCAAAATCCCAACCGGCGGGATCGTCGAACCCCCCGGCCTCCCAGATCGCGGCCATGGTCGGGTAACGGCTCCAATCGAAGTAGGTGTCCCAGAAGCTGGCTCGGGAGTCCCAATAGGCCTCTGCAGAGACGCCGGTATGCCGCGCCTCGTCGGCGTCACTGATCATGGAACGCGCTGCACCTAGCAGCTGCCACTGGATGAGATTAGACATCGCGACGTTTTCGGCTGCGACGAACCCGGCGGCGAAGAGTGCGGCGTAAAGCGCCTCAGAGACATCCAGCACGTGCGGGCCGATGGGGAGCCGAGCCATGTTGTAGTCCAGCAGCCACGGGTGTGCGGCATAGATCCGCCAGGTTTCTCGCGCCCACACCTCGACGCGCTGCTGCCACGGCAGTTCAGGATCAGGGAGGGCGTGCTCGCCGTAGACGTGATCGATCATCAGCTCGACCAACTCGGAGCGACCGGGTACGTAGGTGTAAAGCGACATGGGTCCCACTCCGAGGCGGCCCGCCACCTTTCGCATGGAGAGGGCAGCTAGGCCCTCCGCATCGGCGATCGCCACTCCCGCGGCGACGACATCGGGGAGGCTGATGCGAGGCTTGGGCCCGCGTACAGACGGCTGCTGGGGCGGCGCCCACAGCAACTCGACAACCCGACGGCCCTCAGGGGTACCCAGATGTGCATCGTGCAGGTCTTCGGCAGGCCCTTGACCGTCGATCACGGGTGCCTCTTGCTGCTTTGCTGCGTCGGTCACGCTCGCATCCTAAAACTGTCAGTGGCTTGTGCTGGTCTTATCTCCGTACAGTGTATGCTAATCTAATCCGGTACGGCGTACGGAGTTCATCGGGAAGGGTACGGATGATCCACACAGAAGGGCTGACAAGGCACTTTGTCAGCAAGAAGGAAACCGTCGAGGCGGTCAAGGGCGTCAACATCGACGTTGCCGCGGGCGAGCTGGTGGCCTTCCTGGGGCCCAACGGCGCAGGAAAGTCCACCACATTGCGGATGCTGACCACGCTGCTGCCGCCAACCTCGGGCGCCGCGTGGGTGGCGGGCGCGAGCATCACCAAGGAACCAGCCGTGGTGCGCTCGAGGATCGGCTACATCGGGCAGGGTGATGCAGCCGGGCACAGCTTCCGGGTGATGGACGAGTTGGTGATGCAAGGTCGGTTCTATGGGATGAACAGCTCCGACTCGCTTGCCCGGGCTCGGGATCTGACCAAGACCCTCGACCTGACATCGCTGGAGAAGCGAAAGGTCAGCACGCTGTCCGGCGGTCAGCGCCGGAGACTCGATATCGCGATCGGGCTGATGCACAGTCCCGGGCTGCTCTTCCTCGATGAGCCATCTACCGGAATGGATCCGCAAAACCGAGCGAATCTCTGGGAACACATCAATGGACTGCGCGAACGACAGGAGACCACGATCGTGCTGACTACCCACTACCTCGAGGAGGCGGACTCCCACGCTGAGCGGGTGCTGGTCATCGATCATGGCGAGATCATCGCCAACGACACTGCCGAGAATCTCAAGGCGACCTTGGCCGGTGATCGGATCGCGGTGACGGTCGATGGCACAGATCTCGCTGCCGCATCCGCTGTGGTCGCTGCGCGAGGCAGCGATCTGACCACGTCCAACGGCTCGCGCGAGGTGACGATCGCCGGACGGTTTGATCAAGGCACCCGTACGCTGCCCGGGCTGCTACGCGAACTTGATCATGCCGGAGTTGCGGTACGGGCGGCCGACGTACGGGTTCCGACGCTGGACGACGTCTTCCTCAGCCTGACCGGCCGAAGCCTGCGCGAGGAAAGTGAGGTTGCCTCATGAGCACGCTAGTTTGGGACACTCGAGCTGTATTCCAGCGGGAGATGTCGCTGGTACTGCGGGATCCGTTCTCGGTGATCTTTTCTCTCGTCCAGCCGTTGGTCTTCTTGGGTCTGTTTGGGCCGCTGTTGGCGGGTTCGGTGGATCCGGCGGCGCTCAACGGTGAGTCCCCACTGCAGTGGTTCCTGCCGGGGGTGATCGTGATGATCTGCCTGTTCGGGACCAGCACGACCGGCGCGAACCTTTTGTTCGAGATCATGACGGGTTCGTACGAGCGAGTGCTAGCGAGCCCGCTGCACCGCTCCGCACTGTTGATCGGCAAAGCGCTGAAGGAGCTGGCACCCCTTGTCGTGCAGGCTGCACTGGTCGTCTTGGTGTCGATCCCGTTCGGTTTCAAGCTCTACCCGATACACGTGCTGGCTGGGTTGCTGCTGCTCGGCGTCTTCGGAGTCGGCATGGGCGCATTCTCCAACGCGCTGGCCATCGCATCCCGGAAGCGGGAGTGGATGTTCTGGGCGGTTCAGCAGTCGTTGCTCTTCCCGCTGTTGATCTTGTCGGGCATGATGCTGCCGCTGGAGGCTGGTCCGCGCTGGATCCAGGTGCTCGGCCAGTTCAATCCCTTGACCTACATCGTTGACGCGGAGCGGGCGCTGTTTGCGGGGACCTTCAATGATCCGGCAATCGGATGGGCTGTCCTCGTGGCAATCCTCACCTGTGCTGCCGGTCTCTGGGTGGGCGTCAAGCAAGTCGCCCGCAGCACGATTTGATTGTCTCTGCTCGCGCGGCGCCCCGGGAAGCTGGTGCCGTCGTCCCTCTTCGCGGAACGACGGTATCGGATTGCTCACTCCGCTCGCTGGGGGTTCCGCTCATCGCTCCTCCGGTCACCAGCGGGCGCCTACCCACGCTCGCAGAGAAGTACTGACAGACCGGAGTTAGACGTTCTCCTTGAGCCAGGCAATGTCGGCGCCCTGGCCCTCCCGGCCACCCGGCGTCTCGACGACAACCGGAACGGCCGCCGTACGCACCACCTCTGCTAACGCCTCAGTGCCGACCTCTCCGTCGCCGAAGTTGGCGTGCCGGTCGGCGCCGGAGTCGAAGGGGTCGCGGGAGTCATTGGCATGTACCAAGTCGATGCGCCCGGTGATGGCCATCACTCGATCGACGAGACCAACCAGTTCCTCCCCGCCTGCGTGGGCGTGGCAGGTATCGAGGCAGAACCCGACGGTGTCGCCGCCCTTGGCCTGGCCGATCGAGTCCCAGAGGCGGGCGATGCGTTCGAGGCGGCGTGCCATGGCATTGTCCCCCCCAGCGGTATTCTCGATCAGCACCGGTACCCGCATCTCCAGCCCGTCGATGCACTTCCGCCAGTTGTCGAAGCCGATCGCCGGATCATCGTTCTTCAATACGTGCCCGCCGTGCACGATCACCGCCGCCGCCCCGACCTCGGCCGCCGCATCCACGTATTGCTGCAGGAACTTCCGGCTCGGGATACGAATCCGGTTATTAGTCGTCGCGACGTTCAGCACGTACGGCGAATGCACATAAAGCGTGATGCCGGCCTGCTGGGCGGCCGTCTTGAGTCCCGCGGCGCCGCCGGCGTACCTGATCTCTGGGCCCTTCCACGCCTGCGGGTCACCGAGAAAGAACTGCGCCAGAGTCGCTCCGCGAGCCGCAGCCTCGGCTATCGGATCGACTTGGTCGCCATGCCCGCCCACCTGCAACGTCACGTGTTCGAACCTCCGCCCTGACCAGTCCGCCACCAGTCGCGCACCCGGTTTGCTGCTGACCCGCCGGCGGTTCCCGCGACCGAGCCGATCTTGCTCACCAGCTTGTACAGGGGATCGGCTGAGGTTGTGAAGCTCTGTTTGTACGAATTGGCTGCGGACTTGACGTCCTCGCTCATGGGAGCGTCCTTGTCATCGGACCGGTGCGGGTAGTTCCCGGCAAGGATCTCGGCGTACTCGGGTCCGGCTGCCCACTTTTGCAGTTCGGCCGCCCGCAACGCAGCCAGCGGGTGGCTCTTGTTGCTGAGCTGTAGCAGCTTCAGCACACTGTCTCGAACGTCGCCCCGGGTCTCGTACTCCTCTGCCTGGTCCAGGAAGCCGGCGATATCAAATTCGTTGGGATTCCGGGCGCCCGCAAGGCTCGCATGCACTCGCAACGCTGCGCTGGGGTCCTGAGAGCACAAGAGTCCAGCACGGTCACAGGACAACTCCGACTTACGGAACCACTCGTTCAGACCGAGGATGATCGCCCGGATGCTCCAGGCACCGATCGGCAGCCACTGCATGGCAGCTGCGAGATTGATCAACGCGATCAACATCGTGCGATAGACGGCATGTCCGGAGAGCACATGCCCGACCTCGTGTCCGACGATGAATCGCAGCCCCTCCTCGTCGACCAGGTCCAGCATGCCGGTGCTGACCACAATGATCGGCTTGTCGAGGCCGATTGCCATCGCCGCGGGTACGGGATCTTGCTCGATGTACATCTCCGGCACGGGCTGCAGGTCCAGCGTCGCCGCGCATTCGTTCAGCATCTCGTGAATGCGCGGGTACTGCCGCTCAGAGACGCGGATCGCGGTGGCGAGGTAGAGCCACCGTATGCTGCGTTCGCCGATGAATGAGGAGAGTGTCCTCAGCACCGAGTCGAAGCCGGGAATAGCACGCAGCGCCACTAGGGCGCCGCGATCGGCCGGATGCTCGTAGGCGCGCGAGCTGATATCGGGAAACCGGATGTGCCCGCGACGTGCCGGCAGGGATTCCGTGGTCATGCCCAGCAGCGTACGTGTCCGGACTCGGCCTCAGATCATCAGTTCATCTGGGCGAAGCCGCTGATCAGTCCCATGGTTAGCTGAAGAATGAGTCCAATAATGAGCCACGCGGCGCCGATGATGATCCCTGCGAGTGCCTTGCTGTTCTGGTAGCCGGCGCGGCGCGAGATGATGTACGCCACGATGCTCAAGACCAGCCCGATGGTGGATGAGCAAGGAATGATGGCCAAGATGAGGCCGACGATCCCGAGGGTATTGCCGGGATCGGCTGCTGGCTGTGGTGTGGCCTGGTAGTTGGCCATGGTGTCTCCTCAGTCGGGCGGTCCATGTTTGTCAGGAATCTGCGTAAACCCAGATCCCTTGCAAACTTCACACAGGTTGCAACCTATCTGACGCAGTAGCAACCCGAAGACCAGGTGTTTGAGGAATCCGAGTGGCGACCAGCCCGAGTGGCGTGGCAGCTACGCATGCAAGGCGTATGGATTCGTGCGTGTGCTGGTCACCGGGTAGAGTTCAGCGTTGGTCCGCGACAGCTCGCTGGGCCGCAGCATTCGCCCTCCTGCTATGGGGCCGTCCCATAGCCGCTCAAGACCAGAGGAGGTGGGGTTCGCGCATGCGTGAATACGAAGTCATGGTCATCTTCGACCCTGACACCGAAGAGCGTACGGTTCAGCCGACGCTCGAGAAGTATCTGAAGGTGATCACCAAAGGTGGCGGTACCGTCGACAATCTCGACATCTGGGGCCGTCGGCGGCTCGCGTACGAGATCCGCAAGAAATCTGAGGGCATCTACGCGGTGATTAATGTGACCGCGGAACCGAATGACGTCAAAGAACTGGATCGTCAGTTCACCATCAACGAATCAATCATGCGGACCAAGGTCATCCGGCCTGATCTGCACTGAGAGTGCGAGCGTCCGAAATCGCGGCGGATCCAATGCGCGATGCGCGAGCAGGACACAAAGCGTGCGAGATTGTCCACAGATTGTCACTCGCTGGCCCGTAGCGTCAGCATCGGCTGGCAGGCTGACAGTGTTCGCCGCAGTGGCTCGACATCACTTCGCTCAAGCCCTCGGCTCACAACTGAAGATTCCACCACCGCTCATCACCACGGAGACTTTCATGGCAGGCGAAACCACGATCACCTTGGTCGGCAACCTCACGGCTGACCCGGAGCTGCGCTTCACCCCCTCAGGTGCGGCAGTAGCGAACTTCACCGTCGCGTCAACCCCACGCACATTCGATCGTCAAACCAACGAATGGCGGGATGGCGATGCGATGTTCCTCAACTGCGCGGTGTGGCGCCAGGCTGCGGAGAATGTAGCCGAGTCGCTGCAGAAGGGAATGCGGGTCATCGTGCAGGGTCGGCTCCGGTCGCGCAGCTATGAGACCCGCGACGGTGAGCGGCGTACGGTCTTCGAGATCGATGTGGACGAGATCGGCCCTGCCCTGCGGTACGCAACCGCAAAGGTCACGCGGAATGCGAGCGGCAGCAGCCAAGGAGGCGGCGGTAACCGGCCTGCGGCTGGCGGCTTTGGCGAAGACCCCTGGACCAGCGGCACACCCAGCACCGCCGGTGCCCGGTCCTCACAAGGCTCCGATCCCTGGGCAACACCTCAGAGCGACGAACCCCCGTTCTGAATCAAGAACTCACGACAGAGACACCAAGGCACATTCCGGCAATCGGCCGATGCCGCGCCGGGCTCGGAAAGGAGAGCACCACAATGGCCACAGTCCCCCCAGCACAGCGCAAGCCTAAGAAGAAGGCCAATCCGCTGCGTGCTGGACAGAACATTGACTACAAAGACGTCGCAACGCTGCGCAAGTTCATCTCCGAACGCGGCAAGATCCGGGCCCGCCGGGTCACCGGGCTCTCGGTACAAGAGCAACGCCGAGTTGCGATCGCCATCAAGAACGCTCGTGAGGTGGCGCTGTTGCCGTACGCCTCGACGGCTCGGTGAGATGCTGCAGCTCACAAAAAGAAAGGTGCTGGCATGAAGCTCATCCTGACTGCCGCTGTCGACAAGCTCGGCGTGGCCGGTGACGTAGTCGAGGTCAAGGACGGTTACGGCCGCAACTTCCTCGTTCCGCGCGGCTTCGCCATCCGCTGGACTCGCGGCGGCGAGAAGCAGATCGCGGGCATCAAACGCAGCCGCGACGCCCGCGAGATCCGCGGTCTGGATCATGCCCAGGAAGTGCGCGAGCAGCTCGAGGGTCTGACGATCGATCTGCCAGCCCGGGCAGGCGATACCGGCCGACTGTTCGGAGCGGTGACTGCGGGCGACATCGCAGCCGCCATCAAGAAGGCGGGTGGGCCGCTGATCGACAAGCGCGCGATACAAGTCGCCGAGCCGATCAAAACGGTGGGTCTGCATACGGTCGGCGTCAAGCTGCACGATGCGGTCACCGCGCACGTGAAGCTCGTGGTTGTGCAGGCGCTATGACGAGCTGTCGCTCAGACGACTGCAGGAGCTCGCGGCGCACTGTCGGAAACCGATCAGAGATGTTCTCCGCTGCGCCGCAAGCGACGAAGGAGTCGGAATGTGCCGACAACCCGTCAGAGCGCCAGTTCAACACGGCCTGACTCGTCAGAGTTCAGTTCAACGACACTTGAACGCAGGCCGAGACTGGTCGCAAGCCGCGAGTGCGGGAGAGATGAGACGTGGTGCGTGATGACCCGGCTGCCTGCTGAGGAGTTCGGGCGTCGCCGGCGAGCACAGTTTGGGCGCATCGTCATGGGGGTTTCCGCTCTGCTCCTCATGATCATGAGCGTCGTGCTGCCGCATGTCCTGGTGGAGTCGGCCACCGTGCTGCCCGGCCGCTCCCTCATCCCAGCCACTCGCTTTTTCTTGATTGCTAACCCCAACGCGGAGGCCTTTCAGGACGCGACCAGTGTCGCCGATGCAGGTTTAGGGATCAGCATCACCTACCTCGGTCTGGCCTTTCAGGAGATCGGTCTGATCACTGGCCTGGCATCGTTCTGGGTGCTCATCGTTGAAGATGTCGGACGCTGGACCCGGCGCCTGGTGATGGTGTCTGGCGTCTCGCTGCTACTTGGCGCGTCAACTGTGGTGCTCGGCTACCAACTACTGACCAATGCCGGGGTCCCCACATTGCTGGGCTCCGCTTGGCTGGCCACCCTGCTGGCTGGCGTGACCATGGTCATTGGTGGGTTGCTCGCTCGTAAGCGAATGGTCACCACCTGGTTCTGGGAGAGCCCGGAGATCGTTCAGCCGTAGCCGGCCGGGAGGATCTCCACAGACTTATCCCCAACATGGGGATGAATCACACCGCTGTCATTCAGGCAGTCTGTAAGTCGTTGGGTATGTATTTAGCGCCAGAGCGTCGCAATGACGAAAGCTGCGGCCATTCCGCCCATGCCTATGAGGATGTTCCAGTTGCCGAGCGCATCCATGAACGGAATATAGGTGCCGGCCACGTAATAGGTGATCAGCCAGGCGACGCCGAGCAATCCGACTGTGATGAAGGTTGGCGGTACCCAGCGCCGACTCGCCGGAGCCTTGATCTTCTTTGGCTTCGACGCTTGCTGCGCCTTGAGCTTCTGCTTCTCCTCGGCTGATTTTCGGGTTCTCGACTCGGGCACCAGATTCTCCTTGCTGTTGAAGTAGGTAGCGTAGTCAAAGACTCGCCAGGTGAGCGATCTCAGCCGCTCGCGTGGCGAATTCCCTGCTCGATCCACGAAGGACCCAGACTTGTCCGAACGCACGGCCTGGCACGCGGTTGTCTCGGTGCTCCGCCGGGCCCGTGAGGCGCATCGGCGCCGGAATCGAAATCGCCGACCGCTTGCTCGTATGCTCAGCGCAGCGGTATGCGTGCTCGCTGGATTGATGATCATCATCAGCGCAATGCACGCCCAGGGCACCGATCTGCGACCAGCCCGGAACACCGATCTAGTCAGCCTGGTGCAGTCCCAGTCGCGTCACAACACCGAACAGACTCGCCAGCTGGCTGCGCTGCGCCAGGAAGTCGACGCGCTCGCCGCTCGCGGCAGCGAGCAGTCAGATCGCACCCCCGAGCTCAGCAGGCAGGCTCGCCGCGTCGGCTTGACTCCGGTCTCCGGGCCGGCGGTAACGGTCACCCTCGATGATGCCCCATCCACCGTGGCCGCGAACGGCATCGAACCCGACCTCCTGGTGGTGCATCAGCAAGATATCCAGGCCGTGGTGAACGCCTTCTGGAGCGGCGGGGCAGAGGCAATGACGATCCAGGGACAGCGTGTGATCTCGACGACGGCGGTGAAATGTGTCGGCAACACGGTCGTGCTGCACGGCATCCCGTATGGGCCGCCGTACAAGATCAGCGCGATTGGCGACCAAGCACAGCTGCACACTGCTCTCGCCGAATCCGAGCCGATCCAGGTCTATCAGCAATACGTCGAAGCCTACGGTTTGGTCTTTCGGGAGAAGTCCGAGCCGAACGCACGCTTTCCGGGGCACGAGGGCTCGCTCGATCTGGTGCATGCAGCGCCGTATACCGGTGTCGCAATGCGTCACGACCGCAGCGCCCCGCGCTAACGGTCACTAGGTGAGAATGATCGCGTGCCTGCTGTGAAGATCCTCGTTATCGACAACTACGACTCGTTCGTCTACAACCTGGTGCAGTACCTGGCGCAGATTGGCGCCGAGGTCGATGTCTGGCGCAATGACGACGCGCGCTTCGACGATCCGGATTTCGCGGACGGCTTCGACGGGATCCTGCTCTCGCCTGGCCCGGGAACCCCGGAAGAGGCAGGGGTGTGCGTCGAGGTGGTCCGCACCCACGCCGGTCAGCTGCCCATCTTCGGGGTCTGTCTCGGGCTGCAGGCCATCGGCGTGGCTTACGGTGCTGTGGTTGATCGTGCGCCGGAACTGCTGCACGGCAAGACCTCGATCATTCATCACCAGGGAATCGGCGTACTCGCCAGCCTGCCCTCACCTTTCACCGCTACCCGTTATCACTCACTGGCGATCGAACCGGCGACGCTGCCGGCTGCGCTGGAGGTTACGGCGACCACACCCAGCGGAGTGATCATGGCGGTACGCCATCGCGAGCTGCCCGTTGAAGCCGTGCAATTCCATCCCGAGTCAGTGCTGACTGAGTGGGGCTACCAGATGCTGGCTAACTGGTTGGCGATCTGCGGCGACGCTGAGGCACCAGGGCGAGCAGTCGGGATGGCCCCCCTGATGTCTGCTCGCTGACAATCCAACCGCTACCAGGAGAGGGGCAATCCACCATGGGCTACGTCACCGTAGGAACCGAGAACAGCACCGACATCGAGCTCTATTACGAGGACCACGGCTCCGGCCAGCCCGTGGTGCTGATTCACGGGTACCCGCTGGACGGCTCCTCCTGGGAGAAACAGACCGCCGTGCTGCTCGAGGCGGGCAAGCGGGTCATCACCTACGATCGACGCGGCTTTGGCAGGTCGGACCGGCCGACCAGCGGTCACGACTACGACACCTACGCAGCAGACCTCAGCGCTCTCATTTCGGCGCTGGATCTGCAGGATGCCGTGCTAGTCGGATTCTCCATGGGCAGTGGCGAAGTGACGAGCTATATCAGCCGGTACGGGACACACCGGGTGGCCAAGGTTGTGTTCATTGGTGCACTGCAGCCCTTCATGCTGAAGACCGACGACAACCCGTCAGGGGGGCTCACCCAAGAGGCCGTCGATGGCATGCTCGACACCATCAAGGCTGACCGCTATGCCTTCTTCACCGGCTTCTTACAGAACTTCTACAAGACCGATGAGTACCTCGGCACTCGGATCAGCGAGGAGGCATTGCGAAACAGCTGGCAGCTGGCAGCAAACATGTCGCCGTACACCTCCGTCTGGGCCGTGTCGACCTGGTTCCACGATTGGCGCGCGGACATAGACAAGATCGACGTACCGACGTTGATCTTGCATGGCACCGGTGACCTCAACGTGCCGATTGACATCACCAGCCGCGTGTTGGCCAAGCTGCTGCCCAACGCCACCTACATCGAGATCGAGGGTGCACCGCACGGCATGCCGTGGACGCACGGCGAGGAGATCAACAAGGCGCTGCTGGAGTTTCTGGCCTGATCGGCCATGGAGCGGGGGTGGGTTAGCGCACGCCGCGCGGCCGGAACTGCACACTGATCCGCGGACCGACGGGCCGAGCGGTCTTTGGGATCGCATGCTCCCAGGTGCGCTGACATGAACCACCCATCACCAGCAGATCTCCGTGACCGATCAGGTGTCTGATGGTTGCGCCGCCACCTCGCGGACGCAGCAGGAAGTGCCGCGGCGATCCGAGCGAGATGATCGCCACCATGGTGTCCTCGGACTTGCCGCGCCCGATGGTGTCTCCGTGCCAGGCGACTGAGTCGTGCCCGTCGCGATATAGGCACAATCCAGCAGTCATGAATGGCTCGCCAAGTTCAGTGTCGTAGTGGGCATTTAGGGCCTCGCGGGCCGTCACCAGATCAGGGTGTGGAAGTGGATCCTCTTCGCCGTAGAAGCTCAGCAGGCGCGGCACATCCACAACCCGCTCATACATCTGTCGCCGCTCCGCTTTCCATGGCACCTGGTCCAGGAGATCTTCGAACAAAGTGCTGGTGCCGCTCAACCAGCCGGGCAGCAGGTCTATCCAGGCGCCTCGGCCGAGAGGCTGCCGGGTCATCATGCCGCCAAGCGGCCCGAGCGCGAGGTGGTCGGTCGAATTCAGATCGAAAAGCGACGTCTGAATAACGCTAGACATTCCACTATTTTAGCACAGGTATTCGATTGTACATTCACCGCCTGGAGCGCTTATTCGCCCGGGGTCTCCGACGGTGTCGATGTCGGTGTTGTCGGTGAAGTGGTCGTTGGCTCGGTCGGCGGCTCGGTCGGCGGCTCGGTTGGTTGCTCGGTGGTTGGTGGCGGAGAAGGTGGTGGCGCGGTGGCAAGCGTGAGTTCGATTCTGGTGTCGCGATCGACTGTGGCGCCTGCCCGTGGACTCTGGTCGATGACCGTGCCGGCAGCCTGGGAACTCTCCCGCTCTACAAATTGTGGCTCACCGAAACCGGCATCCCTGGCCTCACGGATCGCTGCGGCCCGACTCAAACCTTCAAAGTTCGGAACCTCCGACTTGCCGGTGGCATACCTCACAGTGATCTTGCTATCCAGGGGCACGACGGTGCCTTCTTTGGGCGAGATGCTGATCACCTCGCCCGGGTTGGTGTCGGGATCCTCACTCTTGGCTGCCACCGTATTGACATTGCTGAACTTGAGATCATCGAGAGTGTTTTCGACGTCTTTGACATCTTCGCCGACCAGGCCATCGGGAATGGTTCCGGTCTTGGTTCCCTCGTTCAAGGTGATCGTGACGATGCTGTTCACATCCACCTCGGTGCCGCCAACGGGCTCTTGCGCCGTGATCGTGCCCTTGGTTTCCTCGGCGCCATTCACTGTCTTGACTTCGACCTGAAGGTTGTTCGCAATGAGCTGGCCGCGTGCCTCCGGCTCGGTCAACTCGAGCACGTTCGGCACCTCGACCCGCTCGACCGCTTGCGGCGTGGTGAACATCCGGTAGAGCGCCCAGCCGCCGAGGCCTAACGCCACCACGATCAGCGCACTGATGAGAATTGCCAGGCCGACGCGGCTCTTGCGAGGTTCCTCTTCCTCGTAATCCTCTTCCTGAAGTTCCTCCGGAGGGACAACGGTCGGCGGCCCAGCCACATGAGTGGGGGTGTCATAGGCGTTGGCGGCCATCGCTCCTGCTGCCATGGGTACCACTGCGGTTGTCCGCTGCGCGGTGGTTTGCTGGCCGGAGAGCAAGCGAGTGATGTCGGCCTTCATCTCCGTGGCGGACTGGTAGCGGTCGGCGGGGTCCTTGGCGAGTGCTTTGAGGACGACCGCATCGATCTCAGGAGTAATCTCCGGGTCCAGCTGGCTGGGCGGCGTCGGAGCCTCGCGGACGTGCTGATAGGCGACACTCACCGGAGAGTCGCCGACGAAGGGCGGCCGACCGACGAGCAACTCATAAAGCAGACAACCGGTGGAGTACAGGTCGCTGCGGGCGTCTACCGTCTCGCCACGGGCCTGCTCCGGCGAGAGGTACTGAGCAGTGCCAATGACCGCAGCGGTCTGGGTCATGGTGGCACTGGTGTCGGCCACAGCCCGCGCGATGCCGAAATCCATCACCTTGACGCCACCGCCAGGGCCGAGCATCACGTTGGCAGGCTTGATGTCGCGGTGCACGATGCCCGCCTTGTGGCTGTAGCTCAAGGCGTCGAGAACACCCTGAGTCAGCTCCAGCGCGCGCTCGGGCAAAATCTTGCGCCCTTCGCGGAGCACATCGCGCAAGGTCGGTCCCTCGACCAGCTCCATCACGATGTAGGGAACAGAGACTCCGGTCAGCGGATCGGGCTCTTCGCCGGTGTCGTAGACGGCGACGATCGTGGGATGGTTCAGACCGGCTGCCGACTGGGCTTCGCGGCGAAATCGCGCCTGAAATGTCGGGTCGGTGGCGAGGTCGGGGCGCAGCTGCTTAACCGCAACGGACCGCCCGAGCCGTTGGTCGACTGCTTGGCGTACCTCCGCCATGCCGCCTCGGCCCAACGGCTCGCCCAGTTCGTAGCGGCCCCCGACCGTCGTTGGGCTGCTTGTCATCCCCATGATCCTCCCTCAACCCCGGTTGCCATTCTCAGCCATATGCCCCCGGAGCGCGAAATGGCCCACCTAGTGGCTGCTCTTCGTGCTGATGGTCACGCTGCGCCGCTAGCTCCTGCAGTCGTCGGAGCGAGCAGCTCGTCATAGTGCCGCCTGCATAGTCGCTCGGGCGATGGGTGCTGCTACCCGCCCGCCGCCGATGTCGTTCCGCGGGATATCGGCGTCCTCGACGATCACCGCGACTGCGATTTCCGGGTCGTCCAGTGGCGCAAAGGAGGTGAACCAGGCGAACGGCTTGCGCTTGGGATCCGACTGAGCCGTGCCGGTTTTGCCACCAACGTCAACGCCCGGAATCTGTGCGTTGCGCCCAGTACCCTCGCTGACCACCACTGACATCATCTGCTGCAACTCTTTGGCGTTTTCTGGGGTCATGGCAGTGGAGAGTGCATCAGGTTTGTGCGTCTGGATGGGCTTCAGGTCCTGCGCTCGCACCGTGCTCACGATGTACGGGTCCATCAGCACCCCGTCATTGGCGATCGCGGCTGACACCATCGCCATCTGCAAGGGGCTAGCCGCAACGTCGTATTGACCAATCGCACTGAGCGCTAGCTGCGCATCGTTCAGCTTGTCGGGAAATTGGCTAGCCACACCCTTGAGGTCGGCCAGGTGCCGCCTATCGAAGCCGAAAAGCTGGGCTTGGTCCCGGAGCTTGTCCTCACCGACATCAAGGCCCAGGTTGGCGAACGCAGTATTACAGGAGACTTTGAGTGCCTGGGTCATCGTGATCTTGGTGCCGCCGCAGTCGCTGGAGTTGGGCAGGAACACGCGTGTGCCCGGCAACTTCAGCCGATCCGGCGACTCCACGAGGGAGTCTGGAGTCTTCCCGTCAGCGAGTGCGGCAGCTGCCGTCACCAGCTTGAAGGTCGAGCCGGGGGGATAGATCTCGCGTGCCGCTCGGTTGGACAGCGGGTGCTGCGGGTTCGACGCGAGGCGGTCGTACGCCTTGCCAGCAGCCTCGATGTCGTGACTCGCGATGTCGTTTGGATCGAAGCTCGGGCTGGTCACCATGGCGAGCACCGCGCCTGTCTTGGGGTCCAGTGCGACGACCGCGCCTTTCTGATTGCCGAGCGCCGTCGCAGCAGCTTCCTGAATCTTGGGCACAATCGTGGTCTGAACGCTCGCTCCCTTCGGCGTCTTGTTGGTCGCGAGGTCGATCAGCCGGCGTACGAAGAGGGCGTCGTCGGTGCCTGATAGCTGGGCGTTGTAGGTGCTCTCCAGCGCGGAGCTGGCGCGGTCGTAGGAGTAAAAGCCGGTGATTGGCGCATAGAGCTCGCCGTCGGGATAGACACGTTGGTACTTGAAGCGGTCCTTCGCAGACACTGTCTTGGCGAGCTCGGTCCTGCCGGCAGCCAAGATCGCCCCGCGGTTCTGGGCGAATTCGGCATCCCGCACCCGCCGGTTCTGCGGCTGGGCGTCTAGCGTGGACTGCCGAAAGATCATCATGTACGTGCCGTTGGCCAGCAGCAGCGCGAACATGATCATGGCAACAAAGGCGACGCGCCGGATGGGCTTGTTCATGCGCCCGCCTTCACAAGCTGCGTTTGTTCCGCATCTGGATTGATGGGGGTAACTGTCGCGGCGGGCTTGCGTACCTGGTGGGAGATCACCAGGAGCAGCCCAGCGACGATCCAGTTACAGATCAGCGAGGAACCGCCCTGCGACATGAAGGGGGTGGTGAGGCCGGTCAGCGGCAACAGCCGGGTGACGCCGCCGATGATGGTGAACACCTGAAGCGCGAGTGCGAACGACAGACCGGTAGCCAGCAGCTTGCCGAACGGCTCCCGGCATTGCAGTGCAACCCGCAGGCCTCGGGCCACAATCAACCCATAGATCATGATCACTGCCATCAGGCCGGTCATACCGAGCTCTTCCCCGATCGCGGCGGCGATGAAGTCGCTGCGAGCCAACGGTGTGAGGCCTGGTCGGCCCAGCCCGAGGCCGGTCCCAAGCAGACCGCCCCAAGCCATGCCGAACTGGGCAGCGATCACCTGGTAGTAGGCGTCGAAGTCGGAGAAAGGATCGAGCCACGCGCCGACCCGGCGCCGAACGTGACTGAAGTTCAGGTAACCGAAGTAGGCCCCGGCCGCGAAGAGCAGGATGCCCAGCACAACCCAGCCGGCCCGCTCGGTGGAGACGTAGAGCATCATCACGAAGAGCCCGAAGAACAGCAGTGAGGTTCCCAGGTCCCGTTGCCACACCAAGATTGCCAGGCTGATCAGCCACATCACCAGAATCGGGCCAAGATCGCGGGCCCGTGGCAGGTCGATGCCGAGCACGCGATAACCGGCGAGCGCGAGCACGTCGCGCTTCTCGACCAGGTAGGAGGCAAAGGCGATGGCGAGCAAGACCTTGGCGGCCTCCGCGGGTTGAAAACTGTAGGAACCGACCTGGATCCAGATCTGGGCGCCGAACTTCTCCGTGCCGAGACCGGGCACCAGCGGAAGCAGCAGCAGCACGATACCGGCGAGACCGATGGTGTAGGTGAAACCCTGCAGTGGCCGGTGATCATTGAGCCAGGTGACGACCAGGATGAACATGAGAACGCCAAGCGCGGTCCAGATCAGCTGCTGGCGGGCGCCGTTGAGAGGTGGGTCGTTGATCAGGTCGATGCGGTGGATCATGACCAAGCCCAGACCATTGAGCAAGATCACACACGGCAGGATCACCGGGTCGGCGTAGGGGAGCCGCCAGCGGACCGCAATGTGTGCCAGCGCAGCGAGCAAGCTGCAGATGCCTGCCACGATGGGGAAGGTCGGCGACAACTCGCCAGTGACATTGAGGTCGACCATTGCGTACGCGCCAAGGGCCAGCCCCAGCGCGAAAATGATCAGGGCCAGCTCCACCCCGCGACGCTTGCGCGGGACAACGGTGACAGGTGCCACGTCTCGCATGCTCAGCAGTTCGGCCCCGTCGCTCCAGTGGCGTTCGCCGAGGGTGTCGGGCTTGGCTTGGCGCCAGGCTTTTCGCTTGGTGGAGGGCTCGTTTTGGAACCTGATGTGGGTCGGGGCCGCGGCGAAGTCGTCGGCTGGGGGCTGGCACAGGTCTTGGCTGCCTCAGTCAGCTCGGCGACCGTCGCCCGGGCCGAGTCCAGGCTCGGTACGTTGATGTTGGCTTTGACTTGCTCCTGATAGAACGGTGGCAGCTCGCTCACTGCCAGCTGTTGAACCTCGTAGACCCGCGACAGAGACAGCCCAGGGAGTCCTTCCGGCAGTCCTTGGAAGATCGCGACCTTGTCCTGGTCGGCGCCCACGAAGTACTGGGTGCGGGTCCACCCGTACGCCATCCCCACTCCGGCAACGGCGACGACGAGCACCACGAGCAGCCCGATGAGCGGGCGGCGGAAGCGTCGTTGGTGCGGCGCCTGAGGGGTATATCGCTCCTCATCGGCAACCGGAGTCGGGTCGAAGTCCGCGAGGTTGGTGACCAGGATCTCTTCTGGGTCGTCCTCCTCAGCCGGTCGGGCGCGGTTCACGCTATCGGCCGGATTGGGATGCTCTGACGCGGCACCGAGCACGATCACATCGCCGCTGCCGCCGGATTCCACAACATCAGCAACGATCACTGTGATGTTGTCGATCCCGCCCTGATCAAGGGACTCGCTGATGAGGCGCTCGGCGGCGTCATTGAGGCCAGGCAGCTGCAGGGCGGCCTCGATCACGGCGTCGTCGATCAAGCCGCAGACGCCGTCGCTACAGAACATCAGCCGGTCACCCGGCAGCACCGGGACAATCGTGAGGTCGGGGTCGTTGGTTGGCTGACCATTCAGGACTTTCAACAGCAGCGAGCGGTGGGGGTGCATCGCAGCTTCGGATTCGCTGATCTTCCCGTCATCGACAAGCGACTGCACCCAGGTGTGATCGTGCGTCAGCCGTTCCAGGCGACCGTCGCGGAACAGGTAGGCGCGGCTGTCCCCGATGTGCGCGAGACCGAGATTGCTGCCGTCGAACATGGCGCCGGTGACCGTCGTGCCCATACCCTCCAGGGAAAGGTCAGAATCAACCAGTTCCGCGATCTTGTCATTGGCTTGGTCGATGGCAAGAGCCAGCAGCTCGAGCATGTCCTCGCCCGTGGTAGGACTTTCGATCTTCCGTATTGTTTCGATCGCCACGGCGGAGGCAAGATCGCCAGCGGCGGCACCGCCCATGCCGTCGGCCACTACGAGCAGATGCGGGCTCGCATAGCCGGAGTCCTGGTTGTTCTTCCGGATCAATCCGATCTCGGAGTGGGCAACATAGTTCAGCTGGAGGGTCATCTGATCACGGCTCCAGCTTCATCATGGTCTTGCCGATGCGCACGGTATCGGCGAGCGTGATCGTGGTTGGCGCGGTGATCCGCTGGCCGTTCACGTAAGTGCCATTGGTGGAGCCGAGGTCTTCGATGTAGATGCCGGTCGGGGCCCCGACGACGCGGGCGTGCCGAGTGGATACGTAATCGTCGTCCAAGATCAGCTGGCAATCTGCGCTGCGGCCAATCATGATCACTCCACCGGCCAGGTCCGCGGAGAGGCCGGCTTGGTTGCCCTGGGAGATCGTGAACACTCGAGGCTGGCCGCGCTGCCGTTTGGTCTTCCTGGGTGGTGGCGGCGGCGTCTCCAGCTCCTGGGGTTGCGGCTGCTCCGACGCCCGAACCGTCTTGCCGAACAAATCACTCCGGATCACCGAGACCGCAGAGAGGATGAACAGCCAGAGAAGAGCCAGGAAGACCACCTTGATGATCAGGAGCGCGATTTCCGACATTGCGTCTCATCGTCCGGCGGGAGCATGGACGAGCATTCGGGTGGACCCGATCTCGATCCGTGATCCCTCCTGGAGGGCCGCATGCTGCACCCGTTGTCCATTCACCAGGATGCCGTTGGTGGAACCCAGATCGACGATGTCGATCTGCAAGCCCTGACCTGCCGGGTTCACCCGGATCTGCGCATGCCGGCGCGAGATTCCCGGGTCATTGATGCGCAGATCGGCCTCGCTACCACGACCGATCACTAGTCCCGGCGGCTGCAGTGGATGCCGGGTGCCATTGACCTCGAGCACTAGTGGCGCTCGGTTGATGGCAGTCTCACTTGCCCGACCAGTGCGTGGTGTGATGCCGGCAACCGCCTGGGAGCTGACGGTGAAGCGGCCGGTGGGCAGGTGGGAGTCAAGCTCGAAGCCGATCTTGACCGGGCCATTGAACACGTAGCCCATTTCGCGGGCGTGATTACGCAGCCCAGTCGCCAGTTCGGCGTTCAGCGTATTGGCGTACGGGGCGAGCTTGTCATGGTCGTGTTGGGAGAGGTGGACGCTGAACTCGTTGGGCACCAGGCGCTTGTTGCGGGACATCAGCTTGGCTTCGGCATCGAGTTCGCGCTGCAAACGCGCTGCGATCTCGACCGGCTGCACATCGCCTTTGAACGCGCGCGCGAAGACGCCGTTGACAGCGCCCTCCACTTTCTTCTCAAAGCGCGCAAAAATGCCCATGTCCCTCCTTCCCCGAGGTTCACCTAGATCGTATCCGCAGAAAGTAAGAGGGCTGACCGCGCAGAGAATTGAGCTGGAACCGTTGGCATACATACAAAACCGGCGCTTAGGTAACGATTCAGGCGTGCTAGCCTTTCCCGGCTGGTTCGCAAATCTGGCTGCGACCCGAGCGCGAGTGGCGGAACGGCAGACGCGCTGGCTTCAGGTGCCAGTGTCCGCAAGGACGTGGGGGTTCAAATCCCCCCTCGCGCACCAGTACGACCCACGGCCTGACCTGGGGTTATATGGAATCCGCGGCAGGTCCTGAAAGCCCATGGGGGCACGCAGGGGGCACCGACTCAGTTCGGAGGCCCTGGCATGGCATGGATTGAACGGCACAAGCGCGCCGATGGCGGCCTGACCGCGCGGGTGATCTGGCGTCCTGGCGGCGGCCGGGACGCCACCCGGGTGT
>DATEWO010000449.1:0-7631 GCA_035257925.1 Propionibacteriaceae bacterium
GATCCGGTCAAGGACGAGACCAGTCCGCCAACCAAAGCGCCACCCAGAAATGCCGCCACTACGCCTCCGACCAGGCGAGAGCGGAGCAGTTGGGCACGCGAGATCGGCGCGTCGAGCAGCCAGAACCCTTCGGCTGCCGACGCCAGTACCGGCCCGAAGAGCCGGCTGGCCGCGAGCGCGATCGCGACGGTAGCCGCGAAGGCAGCCCACGGCAGGATGGTCCGGGCCGACAGACAGGACTCACTGGTGCACTGCGCGACCGTTCGCTGCGCTTTCAAGATCACATTGACGACCATGGCGCCGAGCATCACTGCAGCGAATACGGCAACGTAGGCGTCGCTCATGGCCTGAAGCACGTTGCGGGTCGCCCGACCGGCGCGCCAGTCCTTGATCAGCCGCTTCAGCTCCCGGGGACTGGCCGGGGTCAGCGCTTGGGGCTCGGGGGATTGGGGGTACGCGAAGTCATCGGCACCCGCCTCAAGGCTGCTCATTCGCGGGGCGCTCCGAGCTGAATCACCCGAGTTGCCACGGTCTCGACCAGCTCGGGCTCGTGGCTGGCGAAGACGATGGCCAGGCCCTTCTGCCGCTCCGACTTGAGCCGTTGTGCCAGCCACGTCAGACCTTCGGAGTCAAGCCGCTGCTCCGGCTCATCCAAGATCAACAACTTGCGAGGGCGTACGAACGCCGTGGCTAGAGCCAGCCGGCGGCGCTGCCCCGAGGACAGTGTGCCGGGCAGCTGGCCGGACTGCGGCACCAGTTGGACCTCCTCCAGCACTTCATCGACTACGTCGTCCGGATCGGCGATCCCGTGCGCTCGGGCCAGCAGATCCAGGTGCTCGACCACGCTCAGGTCGGGAAAGAAGTCAAGATCATCGATCACCGTGGCAACGTCCCGCCTGATCTCCGGTGAGGCCTCCGACATGGCGTTACCGCAAACCTGCACGCTGCCGTCGTCTGGTCGGTCGGCGCCAACCAGGCAGCGCAGCAGGGTCGACTTGCCGGCGCCATTACGCCCCGTGAGAGCAATCGCCTCTCCGGTACGCACCTCAAGGCTGAACTTGTCGAAGATGGTGTTCGGCCCGAATGCCCGGCTCAGGCCGGACACCTTGAGGATCGTCGTGCGTTTGGCCATGGAGGCGATTCTGCCCCTTCCCGGGCCACCAATCCCAAACTGGCGATGCAACGAATCGGAGGTGAGACAGGCGATGACCTGGCTCGCCCGACAACACGACACCCGAGGGGAAGCCTGATGATGACCGCCATCTCCACCATCGCCAGTGTGTTGCCGCCGACATCGGCGAGCCAGTGTCAGCGGTCGTGAGAGCGTCGGTCTCGTGAACGTCTCGCCAATGCCATCGGATGCGGCGGGTCAACCGCCCCGGTCCGCGCGGCACCGGGACGCGACCACAGGTCGCGAGACGGAAGCGGCACATCTTGTGGAGTTGATGACGCTCTCCTCCCGCGGCCATGAGGATGCCTTTGCTGAGCTGTATGACCTGACCTCGCAGCGCATTTACGGAATCATCCTGCGCGTCCTGCGCTCCCCGGACCATGCTGCCGAGGTGACCCAGGAGGTCTACGTGGAGGTGTGGCGGCAGTCGGCCCGTTACTCATCGGATAAGGGCAGCGTCATTGCCTGGATGACCACCATGGCCCACCGGCGTGCGGTCGATCGGGTCAGATCGGTGTCCAGCGAGGTGGCTCGAGACGAGCGGTATGCACTCCATGGAGACCGCGAGATCGACCAGGTGTGGGATGGAGTGGAGCAGCGACTCGATGTTGAGAGGGTGCGGAAGGGAATGGCCTCGTTGACCGCTATTCAACGGGAGGCGCTGACGCTCGCCTATTTCGGCGGCTATACCCAGAGCCAGGTCGCGCAACTGTTGCAGCTGCCCCTTGGCACGGTCAAAACCAGAATTCGTGATGGGCTGATCGGCCTCCGAGATGCGTTGGGGGTGGAAGCATGAGCGAAATCCACGGCGCCGTCGGGGCTTATGTAGTCAACGCGCTCGAGCCGGAGGAGCGGGAAGAATTCGAGGCGCATCTGGCGGTGTGCCCAACGTGCAGCCGGGAGGTTGTGGAGTTCGGAGAGACGGCCGCCGAGTTGTCGGTGCTGGCGAGTGCGACTCCACCACCCGCGAGCTTGCGCAGATCGGTTCTCTCTGCGATCTCTGAGGTCAGGCCACTCCCTCCGGAGCCTGCAGCCGAGGCCCGAGTCCCAGAGCCGGTGCTTCCGTCAGTTCCGTCCGGGCCCGGACGTCCGGTCGATGAGCTGGCCTTACGTCGGCAGCGACGGCGTACTCGAATTCTCAGCGTCCTGGTCGCTGCAGTCATGGTCGCTGCGGTGGCGCTGGGTGGTGTGGTCTACACACTGGTGCAGAGCCGGCAGGCACAGGTGGCCCAGCAGGCGGCAGAGACTGAACTGCTCACGGCCCCGGACGTGCAGACGTACTCGGCCACCATGAAGGACGGCGGCCAGATCTCCTTTGTGGTCTCACGAAGCCTCGATCGCGCGATGTTCATCGGCAATGACCTGCCAACCGTCGGCGCCGACCGGACCTATCAGTTGTGGACCCTCGAGGGCGAGCGTGCTATCCCGGACAACCTGGTGGCCGGTGGCGGCGATCGTCAGCAGTTCTTCCGCGAGACCCTCAGTGGAGTCACGGGTCTGGCGGTCAGTGTTGAGGCTGCCGGCGGAGCGCAGCAGCCGACGCCGTCAACCATCCAGACGGTCACCGAACTGTCCAGCTGACAGGTAGGCGTGTCAGTGGGGCATGGGAGGCTTGCCATGTGCCTGAGGCTGACTCAGCTGGTTTGGATCGCGCCACGCTCGACAAGCGGCGCGGCGACGTCGCCGCGATGTTCGACCGGGTGGCCGAGCGCTACGACTTGGCCAATGATGTGCTCTCTCTCGGCCAGGATCGAGCGTGGCGCAAACGGGTGACGGAGGCTGTGGCCCCGCGATCCGGACAGCTGATCTTGGATCTGGCAGCAGGCACAGGCACCTCGAGTGAGCCGATTGCCCAGGCGGGGGCGACTGTCATTGCGACCGATCTCTCCTTCGGCATGTTGCTGGTGGGCAAGCAGCGCCGGCCGGGTTTGAGCTTTGTCGCCGCCGACGCACTTCAACTGCCGTACGCCGACGCCAGCTTCGACGCGATCACCATCTCCTTCGGGCTGCGCAACGTCGAGGACACCACAGCTGCGCTTACCGAGATGCGGCGGGTGACCAAGTCGGACGGCACCCTCGTCGTCTGCGAATTCTCTACGCCCACGTGGCAACCGTTCCGCGCGCTCTACTCCAACTATCTGGTCGACGCCCTGCCCCGAATCGCGACCCTGGTCTCCTCCAATCCCGCAGCGTATGAGTACCTGGCCGAGTCGATTCAGGCCTGGCCCGACCAGCAGGGATTGGCCAGCACCATCGAAAAGTGCGGCTGGCGAGACGTTGAATGGCGCAATCTGTCCGGCGGCATCGTCGCTCTACACCGGGCCAGGGCATGATCAACCTGGAGGCGACGGCAGTGACCGCCCCACCGGGGACGATTCTGCTCGGCGCGTACGCCGCGCGCAGCTGCCCAGTCAAGACGCAGAACGCCTTCAATCCCACCGTTGTGCTACAGACGCCGAATGCCAGCGCTTCGGTCCAGGCCAATGATGGACTGGCCGAGCTGTTTGACGGTGGCGCCCAATTCGAGGCCGCAGTACTCGAGGAGCTGATCAGCTCCTACCGCGGACGAGTTGTCGATCTTCGCCTCCTGTTGTCCAACACCCCTGAGGTGCAGATCGAAGCCTGTGTCCGGGCCATGAGCTCCGGCGCTCAGGTGATCATCGGTGGTTACCTGCCTGTTGATCTTCCCGGTCACCGGGTGGGCTCGCCCGACCTGCTGATCCGGGGCGTCGATCGGGCAAACCGCTCACCCGCGTACCACCCCGTGGAAGTCAAGTGGCACAGGATCATCGC
Source organism: Propionibacteriaceae bacterium (assembly GCA_035257925.1). Taxonomy (GTDB): domain Bacteria; phylum Actinomycetota; class Actinomycetes; order Propionibacteriales; family Propionibacteriaceae; genus Microlunatus. Next base: position 3,965 of record DATEWO010000449.1, read on the forward strand.
GCGATCTCGGCCGCCCGACGGCCACGCCGAAGAGCCGTCCGAGTTGCGCTACTCGACCTTGACCGATCCCAGAGCTGAAGCGGCCTCCGGCATCTCGGGGTATGAGCTTCGGATCGGTAGCCGGGAAGCTGACTTTCTCCAGCTGGCTCACTATCACCGCATGCTGGAGGCCTGCGGGTTCGGCGCCGAGCAGGCGCTCGGCGCTGTCATCGGCACTGATGGTCTCTTCGAAGCACCGGTGTTGGCCTGGGCCGATCTTGCCGAGCCGCAGGTGCGGACCTTCTCCCGAAGCAGCCCGGAAGGTTGGCGGCTACGCAGCCTCCTCGAGCGCTACGACTACGAGCACTCATTCCGCATCAAGATCGCCGCCATCGCGCAGCAACAGACCGGTCTGGGAGAACAGGACCCCGAGCTGCTGGTGCGGCCCATCGTCAACAAAGAATGCCCCCGCTGCCAGTGGTGGGAGCACTGCCTCCCCCAGCTTGACCCCGATGATGTCAGCTTGCGCATTGACAAGAGCCCGCTGGACATGCGAGAAATCGCAACGCTGCGGCGCCACGGCATTGCGACGATTACCGACCTTGCCGACGTCGACCTTGATCAGCTGCTGGAGTGGTACTTGCCTGAGGTCACCCATCGAGAGGGAGCTGAAGGCCGGATCAGAGTGGCCGCCCGGCGGGCGCGGATGCTGCTGCAAGGCACCTCGTTTGATCGGGAGACCGCCGGACCGATCGAGATGCCGCAGGCCGAGGTCGAGATCGATCTGGACCTCGAGAGCTCGGCTGATGGTCGGGTCTACCTGTGGGGATTCCTCGTTCAGCAGGCGGGTGAGGCAGCTGCTGTCTATCACGAGTTCAGCCGGTTTGATGATCTTGACGACCGCAGCGAGGCTGCTCTGGCCGCCGATGCCTTCACCTGGCTGCGCAGCATTGTCGAATCCAGGCCGTCGGTCACCGTGTTCCACTACAGCGGCTACGAAGTCGCCAAGATCAGCGAGCTAGCTGCCCGCCAAAAAATCAATGGGCAGCACGACGAGCTGTTCGACTGGGCTGCGGGGTACGCGGAGGAGCATTTCGTCGATCTGCTGGAGATCGTCAAGGCGCACTATTTCGGGGTCAGCGGCCTCGGTCTCAAGCTGATGGCGCGGCATGTGGGCTTCAGCTGGCGGGATGACGATCCGGGCGGGCTGAACTCGCAGCTGTGGTTCGCCGATGCGGTGCACGGGGACACTGCTGACGTGCGCGCGGCGGCCCGACGCCGGGTGCTGGAATACAACGAGGACGACGTGATCGCCACCAGCCAGGTCAGAGCGTGGCTGCGAGCCCAGTGATCTCCCGGTCCAGCGTGCGGCGGTGGGCGCGGTCGATGACAGCATCGACAAGCTCAATTCCAACGGGGCGCTCCGCCAGCACCTCGGCTAGCTCCAGCGCGGACTGTATCCGTCGGTAGCCGATTCCTGCAGCCGCGGCCAAAGCCTCGAATCGCAGTCCCTGGGGGGTGCCGAACAGTCGCTCGAAGGCGCCCATGTGAGCAGGTTCGCCTTGTTCCAAGGTGGCGAAGATACTGCCACCATCATCGTTGGCGACGACCAGCCGGAGATCGGGCCGTGGCTCCTCTCCTCCGATCACCAGGCCGGTCGCGTCATGCAGCACTGTCAGATCACCGAGCAGTGCATGCGTCGGGCGCTCCAGGGCGAGTGCAATACCGGCGGCAGTCGAGACGTTCCCATCAATCCCGGAGAGTCCACGATTCGCAAAGACCAAGGGGGGCGCTGAGTTGATAGGTGCAAGGTCGAGATCGCGAATCGGATTGGAAGAACCCGCGAACAGCGCGTCGTCTGCACCAAGGGCGGCCCATACCGCTGCAGCCAATGCGGGCCCGGTGAAGTGCGGCTGCGCTGCTAACAGGTCATCCAGCCGTCCCTGGACTACCAGGTCCGCCTCGTTCCAGGCGTCAAACCAGTTTCGATCCGCTGCCTGGGGGATGCTGACTGCATCTGTTACCAGGGAGGCGGCGCGCCCGGGATCGATCCAGTCTGCGTACTCCGAGACCACCACGAGCTCGACGTCGTTGCGGGAAAGCAGCTGGCTGATCGGCCGGGACAGCGTCGGCCGGCCGAAGACCACGACACGCTCGATCTCCTCGGCAAGGGTCGCGGAGAGCAGCAGCCGGTAGGTGGACAGCGCCGCTTCGCCCCGGCGTGCATTGCTCGACGGCTCGGCAAAGAGCGGAACCGCCGCTTGAGCGGCTAGCACAGCGACCGCGCTGCCCTGGTCCGGCCGGCAGTCACCGGCGATGATCACCGTCTGAGCTCCGTCGGACAGTGGCATCGGTTCCGCCGCCGCGTTCGAGGCGGTTATCACCAGCTCGGGAGCTGGTGGCGGCCAGGCGAACTCTGCTGGGATCAGCGGCTCGCTGAACTCGACATTGAGCTGCGCCGGGCCGGGCAGGCGCGTCCTGGACCCGATAGCTGCCGTCATCACCCGGGCCATCTCGAAGCGCCAAGTCCGATGATCAAGAGTCTCGTCGGACAGTGCGGCGTAGCCGCGTACGTGCCGGCCAAAGAGCTGATCTTGGTCCGTGCTCTGGTTGGCCCCAGTGTTGATCACTGAGCGTGGCCGGCTGGCAGTGATCACGATCAGCGGCACGTGTGCATGCCAGGCCTCCAGCACCGCGGGATGCAGGTTGGCCGTCGCCGTTCCGGAAGTGGTCACCACCGCAACCGGTGCACCGGCACCCTTGGCAATCCCAAGGCCCAGGTACCCGGCAGTGCGCTCATCGACACGTACGTGCAGCCGCAGCAGTCCGATCCGGTCGGCCTCGAAGCACTCATAGCTCAGCGGTGCATTCCGCGACCCTGGGGCTAGCACCACATCGCGTACGCCGCGGCTGATCAGCTCCTCGATGATCACCCGCGCACAAGCGGTGGCGTTGCCAGTCATGCGTCTTGCGCCTGTCGAATGGCCAGCGTCCGCGTCCGCACGAGACGAGCCTGCCAGAAGCGCTGCACTCGACTGTCGGGCTGGTGCCTGTCCAGCGCCGCCTCGTCAACAGCCAGATCGCGCACCTTGATCACCCCATCTACCGCGATCAGTGGCTCGCTGACTATGTCCTCAGTAAGCAAGGCGACGGTGTTGAGCCCACAGGCGTACGGCAGCTCAGGCAGCGCAGCGGCGAGCGCCAGGCCGGCCCTGATTCCGATGGAGGTCTCAAGAGCGCTGGAGACGACGACTGGCAGGCCAATCCGCTCGGCAATCTGCAAACAGGCTCGGACCCCACCGAGCGGTTGCACCTTGAGAACGGCGATGTCAGCGGCCGCGCGCTCTGCCACCTGGTAGGGATCGTGGGCGCGCCGGATCGACTCGTCGGCGGCGATTGGCAGGTACCACCCCGATCGCGCCAGCCGGCGCCGCAGATCTGCCAACTCCTCAATGCTGGCGCAGGGCTGCTCGAGGTACTCCAGATCGAAACGCGCCAGTTCCCGGACGGCATGCATCGCCTCATCCACGCTCCAGCGTCCGTTGGCGTCAATCCTGATCTTCCCGTCCGAGCCCAGTGCGGCGCGTACGGCTTCCAGACGGGAGACATCCTCGGCTAGCGACTGGCCCCGCTCGGCCACCTTGACCTTGGCGGTGCGGCAGCCGGTCGCCCGTGCGATGTCGTACGC
>DATEWO010000450.1:0-4793 GCA_035257925.1 Propionibacteriaceae bacterium
TCAGGGGTGGTGCTGCGCCAGGGTCAGATACTGACCAATGCGCACAATGTGCGCGGTGACGAGGTCACCGTCACGTTCCCCGATGGGCACACGGCGACTGGTCGGGTCCTGGGACAAGACGTCGACGGCGACATCGCGGTCATTGGAGTCGAGACCGGGGACTTGGCAGCCATCGAGTGGGGAACTGACGATACGCCGGGAATCGGCGCTCCAATCTTTGCCTTGTCGAACCCGGGCGGACGGGGGCTCCGCGTCACATTCGGTTTCGTGACCGGTGTTGAGCGGAGTTTCCGAGGGCCTCGCGGCCGTCGTATCACCGGAAGCATCGAGCACGTCGCCCCGCTGCTGCCCGGCTCGTCCGGCGGTCCGATCGTCACCGCCGAGGGACGACTGGTGGGATTGAACACGCACCGTTTGGGCGAAGGTTTCTACCTGGCTATCCCGGCGGACGAGACTCTCCGATCCCGAGTGGATGCCCTGGCCCAGGGCGAGTCGAAAGGGCGCGTTCGACTTGGTGTCGGAGTAGCGCCATCACATGTTGCCAGGGGCCTGCGGCGCGCCGTCGGTCTGCCGGATGCTGAGGGTTTGCTGATTCGCCTTGTGGAGGACAACAGTCCTGCGGCGCGGGCCGGGCTCGCAACCGGCGACCTGATTGTGCAGGCGGCTGGCCAACCCGTCCGTGGCATGGATGATCTGTTCCAGGCGCTCGAGGCGGCAGCCGACGGTGTGATCGAGCTAGTGATTCTCCGCGGCGCCGAGGAGCGGGCCATCAATGTCCAGCTCGGTGGTGAGGCGACCGACCGCGAGTAGACGTCGGCGGCGATCGCCGTGAGAAGGCCTTTATTGGGCATTCGAAGTTATCGCCGATTCCTTTCTTGGCCGACCAACTTCCGCGCGCCGGGCTTGTGAGTATTGAGCCCCTGGGCAGATAATCCCGGCAAGGCACGTTGGTCCGCGGAAGCGAGGAGACGGCGTATGACTCGGTTAGACACGAACTTCTTTGACTACACGATCCTTGCGATTTATTTCGTCTTAGTCATCGCCATCGGAATCCTTGCCAGGAGAGCTATCGCTACCAGCGAGGATTTCCTGCTTTCGGGCCGATCATTGGGCGCCTGGATTACGGGCTTGGCGTTCATCTCGGCCAACCTGGGCGCGATCGAGATTCTGGGCATGGCGGCAAATGGCGCGCAATACGGCATGTCTACCGTGCATTTTTATTGGATAGGCGCGGTTCCGGCCATGGTCTTCCTTGGCCTGGTGATGATGCCGTTCTATTACGTCTCCAGAGTGCGAAGCGTGCCCGAGTATCTGCTCCGCCGGTTCAATCCGGCCACCCACCTCTGGAACGCTCTCACATTCGCCGTAGCGTCGGTGCTCAGCGCCGGCGTCAACTTGTTCGCTATGGCGCTCATCATCGAGGTCTTACTCGGCTGGCCGACGTGGGTGTCTGTGGTCGTCTCCGCCGGTTTCGTGCTCGTCTACATCTTCCTCGGTGGGCTCTCGGGTGCCATCTACAACGAGGTCCTGCAATTCTTCGTCATTATCGCGGGCTTGATTCCCATCGTGGTCATCGGCCTCACCGCGATGGGCGGTTGGAGCGGCTTAACGGAGAAGGTAACGAGCCAGGCTGGAAAGGAAAACCACTTCGAAACCTGGTCAGGCACTGCAGTAGGCAACTGGACCAACCCCCTCGGCGACTGGATCGGCATCGTGATGGGTTTGGGCTTCGTGCTTTCCTTCGGTTACTGGACTACCAACTTCGCCGAAGTGCAGCGCGCGCTGTCGGCGAAGAACCTGTCGGCCGCGGAGCGGACACCGCTGATCGGTGCGTTCCCGAAGATCTTCATCCCCTTCTTGACCATTGTTCCGGGGCTCATCGCCGTCGCGCTCGTTCCGAATCTCGGTCAGGGGGATCTGCAATACAACTACGCGATCCCTATCCTCATGAATGAGTACCTTCCGAACGGGGCGCTCGGTATCGCACTGGCTGGCCTGCTGGCGGCCTTCATGGCCGGTATGGCGGCCAACGTGAGCTCCTTCAACACCGTATTCACCTACGACATCTGGCAGGACTACGTACGTAAGCACCGGCCCGATAGCTACTATCTGAACGTCGGCCGGGTGGTCACCGTTGCCGGCGTCTTGATCGGCATCGGGACAGCGTTCATCGCGGCTGGGTTCAGCAACATCATGGTCTACATCCAGTCGCTGTTCTCCTTCTTCAACGCGCCGGTGTTCGCGACTTTCCTCTTTGCGATGTTCTGGAAGCGCACCACCCCGTGGGGAGGCTTCTCCGGACTCGTTGCGGGATTCTTCGGGGCCTTGTCGTTCCAGTACCTCATCGGGCCGAATATCCCGTACTTCTATCCGGGTGGTGACACCTCTGGTGAGATCAACGCCCAGATGCTCAACTTCTACGGAGCCATCGTCGCTTTTGTCACCGACGCGGTAGTCACGATTGCGGTGACCTTGGTGACTAAACCCAAGCCGATCGAGCAACTTGCCGGACTAGTCTGGGGCGTACCTGATCCTGATGCGGGTGACCCCCACGAGGGCTACGTACGCCGCTGGTGGGAGTCGCCGAAGCTGCTCGGCTTCACGGCCCTCGGCCTCGTCCTCGTTCTGACGATCATCTTCATCTAATGGAAGGGAGAAGATGAACTATGTCTGACTCAGAATCAACTCCCCGCCGTCATCTGCCGCGCGGAATGGACAAGCTGCCACCCGACTTTCATAAGGTCGACACGCGTCCGGAGGGCGCCAAGGAGAGCGACGAGTATGAGGCAACGCACTCCGCAGCCAGCAAGTTGTTCGATCTGCGGTATTTGATCGGCGGTCTCTTCACCGTGTACGGGTTGATGCTCACTATTGCCGGATTCTTCACCACGGATGAAGAGATGGCGAAGGCTGCCGACATCAACATCAACCTCTGGCTTGGCATCTTCATGTTGTTGATCGGTATCTTTTTCCTGGTCTGGGCGAGACTCAGCCCACAGAAGCCACCTGAGCCGAACCTGACCGGCACCGACCGGCCAGTGATGCACCACTGATCAGCACCCAAAGACCAACCCGCCGCGCCGCAGCCGCGCTGTCGTCCGCAGTCGCCTTCGTCGTCGGGTTCGTCCCGTGGATCGTCTACTGGGTGCTCGTCGGCAATGCACCGTTCCTGACGGCCGTGCTCGTGGGTCTCGGGCTGGCCGTGGCGATCAACCGTGGCGATCAACCTCATCAACGTGGTACGGCGGCAACCCCTCATGGCGCTCGAGGTTGGGACCGCAGTCGTCTTCGCCGTCTTCGTGATCATGGCGCTGACGCTGTCCGACGCCTTCCTCGAGCGGTGGTTGCAGCCGCTCGGCAACGCGGGCCTGTTCGCCATCGTCCTCGTCTCGATCATCATCGGCCGGCCGTTCACGCTGCAGTACGCCCGCAAGTCGACGCCACCCGAGCAGTGGGACGAGCCGGGCCTCGTATACGTCTGCCAACTGCTGGCGTGGGTGTGGGCCGGGACCATGGCCTTCATGACGATCGTCTCGGTGATTCCGCCGATCGTCGACGGTGACGCCACCGTGCGCGACGCGGACGACCTGCTGTCGGTCATCTGCTACTGGGTGCTGCCGTTCGTCGCCCTCGGACTGGCGATGATCTTCACTTCAAAGTACCCCGACTGGTTCATCGAGGCCTCTGGTGGAGAAGTCACCGACCAGGCCCCGAGCGCGGTCGCACCTCCTGCCCCGCCGGCCGCACCCGACGACCGGGGCGCTCCGCTGGTACACCTCGATCCTGCTGACGTCCTCGCCGACGAGATGGCAGGCGTTCGCATCACAGGGGCGCCGCCCGGTGCGACGGTGACCGTTACGGCCGAGACCATCGACGCGTTCGGCCACCGCTGGCGGTCGACGACCACCGCGGACGCCGATGTCAGCGGCACGCTTGACGTGGCCGACACGAACGCTCTCATTTGGTCGATGGCCTTCGACTCCCCCGACGCCACCCCCGACCTCTTCATTCCTCCGGGCGGACCTGCAGTAACCCTCGTCGTCGCCGAGACCGCAGGCAAGCGTTCACACGCCACGCTCGTACGCCACACTTTGGCGCCCGACGTTGACGTGCAGGAAGTCCGGACATCCAGTGTGATCGGTCGGTTGTTCGTACCACCGGGTGCGACACCGGCGCCCGGGGTCGTACTGTTCCCCGGCTCGGAGGGTGGGCTCGACTCCCAGACCTCGAACGCAGCGCTGCTGGCCTCACACGGTTGTGTTGCGCTGGTGGCGGCCGCGTTCGCAGGCGACGGACCACCCCTCGACGGCGTGCCAGCGCAGCTCGAGCGGGTGCCGCTGGAGCGTTTCACGGATGCCATTCATTGGTTGGCTGGCCACGACCATGTCGACTCGACCCGGGTGTCAGCGATGGCAATCTCGCGAGGATCGGAGGGCCTGTTAGCGGCGGCGTCACGGGGGAGGGACCTGCCGCTGCGATCGATCGTGGCCATCTCGCCTTCCTCGGCGACATGGGTCGGGCTCGGTGAGCACGGATCGCTGCAGGGAATCCCGGCCTGGACCTTCGACGGTGGTGATCTTCCCGCTGTGCAAACCGACGATCGTGCGGTGCTGGCGGATATCGCCCGCCGGGCCGTCCACCGTCGCGGCCGGCGGGCTCGCTTCGGCCCGGCGCTCCTGCATCTGTCGCGTGGGTACGCTTCAAAGCTCGACGATCCTGAGGTGACCGGAGCAGCCGCCATCGAATCGGACCGCATCGAGGCGCCTCTGCTGCTCGTTGCCGGCGGTGACGAC
>DATEWO010000451.1:0-6316 GCA_035257925.1 Propionibacteriaceae bacterium
CTGATCAGCCAGCTGCTGCCGCTGCCGTGCAAGCCCTCTGGAGCAATGTCATCGTCGGCTGACGTGATCGTCGGGCTGGGCTTTGCCACTTGGGCCGTCGCGGTGCTGGCCGCCGCTACCGCATACTGCCGCTCGGGGGAACCCTGGGGATCGCTGGTGTGAAGATCGAGGGGTGAGCTTTGAGCGGGACTACCCGGCCCAACTCATTCGGCACTGCCGACCTCGCGGCCTTTCTCATAGCCACGGGTCTCATTACCCTCCACGTCATTGACGACAACTTCCTGCAGCCCGAGCCGGGCATGTCGGCCGCTGACCACCCGGTCAGCGGCCTGGTTCCGCTTGCCTGTCTGCTCATCGCGGCGGCTGCCTATCCACGCCTGCGACCTGGCCTGCGCGCCATTCTGTGTACGGTCGTGGGTCTCTTTGGGATCACTACCGGCGTCGAGGGCTGGTACTACGCGATACAGGTTGGCCCTTCAAGGGATGACTACACCGGGATCATCGCCTCGCTCGCCGGCCTCGCTCTCCTTGTCATCGCAGGCATCACGCTGTGGCGGAGCCGTCGACTGGACGACCCTCTGTGGCGGCGCTATCTGCGCAGAGGCCTGACCACAGTGATCACGCTGATGGTGCTTCTCGAGGTGGCCTATCCGCTGGCCGTGGCGTACGGGGGCACGCATCTCGCGCGACCGGCCCCTCCAGTCGCAGAGCTCGGCTTGCCTCACGAAGAGGTCGATATTCAGACCAGCGACGGAGTCACGATCAAGGGCTGGTACGTGCCCTCGCAGAACCGCGCGGCCGTGATCACCTATCCCGGACGTCATAGCGCACAACGGCACGCGCAGTTCCTGGCCCGCCACGGCTATGGCGTGTTGCTCCTCGATCGCCGCGGTCAGGGCGGCAGTGAAGGTGATCCCAACTCCTATGGGTGGGACGAGCACCACGACGTCGCCGCTGCAATCGCATTCCTCCGCGACCGGTCTGAGATCGATCCGGATCGCATTGGCGGTATCGGATTCTCGGTCGGCGGCGAGGTGCTGCTGGAAACCGCTGCATGGACGCCGGAGTTGCGGGCTGTCGTCTCCGAAGGCGCCGGGTTCCGCTCTATCCGCGAGTTCAGACACATCGCCCCATCCAGATGGTTCATCGTCCCGCTCGTCTCGTTCGCGACGCTCGGCACAGCCGTCTTCTCAAATGGCCTCCCACCGCCGGATCTCACCGACATCGTCGGGCGGATCACGCCGCGACCCATTCTCCTGATCTACGCCGAAAACGGGGTAGGCGGCGAAGAGCTCAACCAGGTGTTCCATGAGGCAGCGGGAATCACCGCCGACTTGTGGCGAGTTCCGGGCAGTTCGCATCTCGGCGGCATTGACGCCCAGCCTGAGGAATACGAGCGACGCGTCACCGATTTCTTTGACCGGGCTCTGCTCGCCGGACCGCGGTAACGAAAAGAATCTGCTGGAGGCTGTCATGTCCACGATCACCCTGATCGCCGTCCTTGTTCCCCTGATCTGGGTTGGCTGGCTGATCCTCACCGAATGGGTGCCGATGTTCCCGCTCAACGACCTCGAGGCAAGTACGGTCCGAGAACGCGCCACGACCGGCGCAATGAACTACACAGTTGGCCTGGTCATAGCCGGAGGCGTGCTGATCAATCAGACGTGGTCGCTCGTCGTCGCCGTAGTGATCTCGGTGCTGGCATTGGCCGGCCACATCGCGAGCTGGTGGGTGCCGTACTTCGGGATCAGCACACAAGCGCAGCGTGATACCTACCAGCGTGAGTTCGCACGTACCTGGAAGCTGCTGCCCACCGAGGGACATGACGTGGTCATTGATGTCCAGCACATGGTTGTCGGCGTGATCACCGTCGTCATGGTGGGCACAACGCTTGCCGCGGCTCTGGCATGACGGTCCGCGTCAGACAAGACCCGGATCGCGGCCCAGCACGGCATCTTGACGATGGAAAGGGGTCACCAACCACGCGGATCTTCGCGGTTTGGTGTGGTTGGTGACCGGTTTCGGCAAGGGACGGCGGCGGGACCTGGCCGAGCCCGACCGCGGCCGCACCGGCCAGCTGGCCGGGCGATGCTAGGAACCCTTCGGACCCGTACACGAGCACGGATCAGCACCGCCCCGCACCCGGTCAAGATCAGAAGTGCGGGAAGCTGGCGTACCGAGATGTTGCCGAGCAGGAACTCCCCCACCCACGGGGCCAACAAGAGCAGTGCAAGCACTGGAGCGGCGCGCTTCATCGGTCGATCTCACCGGCCTCAGCGCGGCGCAACACGCGCGCGATCATCTCCTTGATCAATCTCTCTATGCCCGTCCTGCTGGCTGGATGCGAGGATCGGGAACGCGACGCCCACGGCAAAGGTTTCTGGCTCGCCGATCAATCGCTCTGAGCCGGCTCCGTCGCCGACTGCACCGATTCGTACGATCTGTTCCATGCAGCTGCGCCGCAAGCGCTTCGACCGCGCTGACGAGGTCCGGACGGTCGAGAAGGCACGCATCGAGCTGGTCGAGCTGGGTGAGTTGGCTGTCGGACGCGCTGTCTTCCAGCCAGGCTGGCGTTGGTCTGAGCATGTCAAGCCGATCGTCGGTACCGAGAGCTGCCAGGTGCATCACATCGGCTACGTGGTGTCCGGGCGTCTACGTGTCGAGATGACTGACGGCGCCTCGATGGAGGTCATGGGCGGCGATGCCTTCGAGATCCCTCCCGGTCACGACGCATGGGTCATCGGAGACGAGCCGTGGGTCTCGGTCGACTGGGCCGGCCGCCGTCTTTTCGCGAAGTCACCAAAGGAGATCTCCGATCGCATCTTTGCAACCGTCGTCTTCACCGACCTGTCCGGGTCTACGGAAACGTTGAACCGGCTCGGTGACACCCGGTGGCGGCTATTGCTGGCCGAGCACAACCAGGCGGTGCGTGCTGAGATCGAGCGCTTCGGCGGACGCGAGGTGAAGACCACCGGGGACGGCTTCCTCGTCCTTTTCGACAGTCCGGCCCGTGCGGTACGTGGGGCGGCAGCGATGATCGCCGCCGCCACCGACCACGGCCTCACCGCTCGCGCGGGGATCCACGCCGGCGAGGTCGTGCTTGAGGGCGACGAGGTGCGAGGAATTGCGGTTCATGCCGCAGCGCGCATTCTCGGCGAATCGCAGCCTGGCGAAGTTTTGGTCTCCACCACCGTCCGCGACCTGCTCTCGGGCTCAGGGCTCGAGTTCGCCGACCGAGGCGATTTCGAGCTGCGCGGACTTGATGGGCGCCGCAGCCTGGCGGCCCTAGTTCGCTAAGGCTTGGCGATGACGCGCACATCAGTGATCGAGGCCCTGACACTAGACAGCTCGTGTGAGAACCGCTACGGCTGAGGTCTCAAGAGCAAGGAGAATGCCGTGATCATCCGCGTCTTCAGGCCGACAATCCACCCTGGCAAGGAGAGTGAGTTCGAGTCGGACACGTGGACCGGGCACTACGAGACCATCGAGACAGACTGAGAGGCGCAGCCTACGACTCGGGCCACTGCCCTCTTCTTTTGGCCGCGGTGGTCAGGTCTTCGAGTCGAGCTTCGACGTCACCCACGTTCGCAAATGGGCAATCGGCGCAGCGCCCACCTGCTTATCGATGACCTCGCCACCGCTAAGGAGCACCAAGGTCGGGATCGCTTGTACCTCGAACCGGTTGCTCACGGCCGGAGAGTCGTCGGCGTTCACCTTCACCAGCTTCAGCCGTCCCGCCAACTCGCCCGCAAGCTGCTCCAGCGCCGGACTCACCATCCGGCACGGAACGCACCATGGCGCCCACACATCCACGAGCACTGGGATGGTCGCGGCTTCGGCGACGGAGGCGAAGTCCGTGTCAGTTGCGTGCACCACCCAGGGCAGCGGCGTGTGGCACTTCCCGCAGCGGGGGATGCCATTTGCGACTACGGGGACGCGATTCTTGGTCTGGCAGTTCGAGCACACCACGACCTGACTGGTGGAGTTCTTCGCGTTCTCACTCATGCTGTCGCTCTCGTCTCTGGCGACGACCCAGACCACGTTAGGTGGACCGTTCCGGGGTACAGCCGCCTCTACATCTGGACTGTACCGACGCGTCGGCCTACAGCATTAGCGCGGCGCCGATCGTCAGCGCGACCTTGAGATTCAGACTGTGCCGATGAATTTCGTACCCCATCGGAGTCGATACCGAGCATGAGTGACGAGACGCAGAAGCTTGACCTACCGCCGGTCGTCTCCGCGGAAGAGTGGTTGGCGGCCCGCAAGGAGTTGCTCGTTCGAGAGAAGGCGTTCACCAAGGCACGCGACGAACTCAATTCCGCCAGGCGGCAGCTGCCAATGGTCGAGGTGACCAAGAGTTATGAGTTCCACAGCGAGCACGGGCCAGTTCGCTTGATCGACTTGTTCGAAGGACGAGATCAGCTGATCGTGCACCATTTCATGTGGACCTACGACATCGACGACGACGGCACGGAGCACCCTCGGGACGACGGATGCCCAAGCTGCTCGGCGACTGCCGACGACATCGGCAACCTGACCGGTCTCTGGGTCCGCGGAACCACCCTCGCGGCGGTGTCACGGGCGCCGATCGACAAGATCACCGCCTTCAAGCGTCGAATGGGATGGACGTTCCCCTGGTACAGCTCGGCCGGCAGCGATTTCAACTACGACTTCCACGTCACCGTCGACGACCGGGTCGCACCCGTGCTGCTGAACTACCGCAATGAGACCGAGCTCGCCGAGCAAGGCCGGCCGTGGTCGGCGGAGATGCGCGGTGACTGGCCCGGGGTCAGCGCCTTCTTGCGCCAGGGCGACCGCGTCTTCCACACGTACTCGACCTTCGCTCGCGGCATCGAGCAACAAAGCGGGGTCTCGACTTACCTTGATCTGACTGTGCTCGGCCGCCAGGAGCCCTGGGAGCGGCCGCAGGGTCGGATCACCGGCCGAGGCGCCGGAGCCGGCGCTGCTGGTCTCAAGTTCCATGACGAATACACCGCCCGGGAACTGGGCTCCCGCGACGGGATTGTGGACTAGCGCGCTAGTCGTCCAGGCTGCCCATGGTCAAGTTGACGGTGGTTCCCGTCATCCCGCTCGCCTGATCGGAAGCAATGAAGACCGCCACGTTAGCCATCTCGGCGAGCGTCATGAGCCGTCGCGGGTGGGTCCTGCTTGCGAGCAATTCTTGCCACTGTTCCCACGTCATTCCCGATGCCTTGGCCCTTGGCGCGAAGGCCTCCTTGATCGTGCCTGTCTCCGGCATCGCCTGCGGCCGCAGACCGACCACGCGAATGCCCTGAGGTGCGAGCTCGGCGGATAGATCACGAGTGAGTGCCTCCATGGCCGCCATCGCCGGACCGTAGCCTCCCACCAATGGGATGCCCGTGCGCGAGTGCAGTGCGGTGACTCTTATGATCACTCCCGATTCATTCCGAACCATGTGCCTTGCGGCTAGGCGCGCGGTCAGAAAGTACGACCTGGTGTAGGTCGTGATCGGCAGGGAAAACTGCTCGAGATCCAGCTCGACCAGAGGCACGCCAAGGATCGTCGTATCCGGGATCCCGACCGCGTTGAATGAGATATCGATGCAGCCCGTCTTGTCGATCACGGACTGTAGATGCCTGTCCACAGCCCGCTCGTCGAGAACGTCGACCTCCGCCGCGTCGGCGGATCCGCCAGCGGAAACGATGTCCTGAGCGACCGCTTCGACCGCTGCCAGGCGGCGCCCGGTGAGAAACAGCTTGGCGCCCTCGCGGGCAAAGGCGAGCGCGACAGCGCCACCGATGGCGCCTCCGGCTCCGTAGATCACCGCAACCTTGTCCGTCAGCATCATCTCTAGTTCCGTTCCTGTGCCCGGGTGGGTGGTCATTGATGCAGACACCGCAACGTCGGGAAAGTGGGCGCCCAGCAACCACCCAGTTCGACGCTCGGCCGGTGTCCATATAGATGATGGAAATGCGACACGGTGCGGAAAGAGGGTTAGACGACGGTGAGGGTGGTGACAGCCGACCTGATCTCAAGGGCGCGGGCCGGGGACGGCGACGCGTTCCGGGAGCTGACCGAGCCGTACCGCCGAGAGCTACAGGTGCACTGCTACCGGATGCTCGGATCATTTCAGGATGCCGAGGACGCCCTCCAAGACACGCTGCTTTCCGCTTGGCAAGGCCTCGGAGGGTTCGAAGGACGCGCCTCGCTCCGCACCTGGCTCTACCGGATCGCCACCAACCGGTGCCTCAACGCGCGTCGCTCGGCCAGCCGACGCCGGGCGAAGGAGTGGGACGTGCCCAACGTCAAACCGCCCGAGCCGACCCGGCTCGGC
>DATEWO010000452.1:0-2990 GCA_035257925.1 Propionibacteriaceae bacterium
GCGCGAACATAAGTTCCTGACGAGCACTCGACTACCACGACGAGGTCAACACAACTGAGCCCATCGACATCGAGTTCTCGGCGACCGAGCAGCTCGAATCTGCGGATGGTGACCGGCCGTTCCGACAGCTCCACAGACTGACCAGCACGCACTCGCCGATAGGAGCGGACACCGTCGATCTTGATCGCCGACACCGCGGCCGGCACCTGAAGGATGTCGCCACGCAGACGTGCCATGGCTGCCTCGATCTCGGCTTCGTCAAGATCAGCCGCGCCCATGGTCGTGATGACTTCGCCCTCGGCATCATCTGTGATGGTGCCAATGCCGAGGCGAATCGTCGCCTCATAGGCCTTGTCCGACAAAGCCAGATACCCCAACAAGCGGGTCGCCTTCTCGACGCCCACGATCAAGACGCCGGTGGCCATCGGGTCCAGCGTTCCGGCGTGCCCGACTTTGCGGGTACCAGCCAGCCGCCGGATGCGGCCGACTACTTGATGTGAGGTCCAGCCGGCGGGTTTGTCGATAATGGCCAGCCCTGAAACCGGTCGCGACGGTCCTTCTTCAGGATTCGTCGTCATCGCGCGGGGAGCGTTCCTCGACAACCTCGCCGCGCCCTGCGCGCTCCTCGACATCGTCGTGCTTGTACGGGTCGGCCTCGCCCGCGTACGCCGCGCCTGCGGCCTGCTCGGCCACGCGAGCATCAACTGACCTGGCTTGGAGGAGCAGGTCGTCGATTTGTCTGGCGTTCTCTGGTACGGCGTCCGGCACGAACTCGATCGTCGGTGCGAACTTGAGGCCGAGCTGCTTTCCGACCTGAGATCGGATCAAACCGGTAGCCGAGCGGAGCGCCGCAGCCGTACTGGCACGCTCGGCCTCCGAGCCCAATACCGTATAGAAGACCGTGGCTTCCCGGCTGTCGCCGGTGAGCCGCACGTCGGTGACCGTCGCGAAGCCCAGCCGCGGATCCTTGATCCGCCGCTCAAGCATCTCCGCGACGATCACCTTGATCTGATCGGCCAGCCTGACCACGCGTGGCGAGCCCATATGCTCCTCCGTTACGAGCGCGGCTTCTCCCGCATCTCGTAGGTCTCAATGATGTCGCCGATCTTGATGTCGGAGTAGTTGGCGAGGGTCATGCCACACTCAAACCCCTCGCGCACTTCGGTGACATCGTCCTTTTCGCGCCGCAGCGAGCCGATGGTGCTCTCGGTGATGACAACACCTTCCCGCAGCAGTCGCGCCTTGGAATTGCGGCGAATGGAACCACTGGTGACCATACAGCCGGCGATGATGCCCGCCTTGGACGAGCGGAAGATCTCCCGGATCTCCGCCTGTCCGAGGGTGACCTCCTCGTAGATCGGTTTCAGCATGCCCTTCAATGCGGCTTCGATCTCATCGATCGCGGCGTAGATGACCGAGTAGTAGCGAATGTCCACGCCCTCACGATCGGCAAGCTCCGACGCCTTGCCCTGAGGCCGCACATTGAAGCCGACGATGACCGCGTCCGATGCTGCGGCCAGCGAGACGTTCGTCTCGGTGATCGCGCCGACACCGCGGTCGATGACCCGCAGCCCGACCTCGTCGCCGACGTCGATCTTGGACAGCGCGTCCTCCAGCGCCTCCACCGAACCAGCACCGTCGCCCTTGAGGATGAGCCGCAGCTCCTGGGTCTCGCCCTTTTCGAGCTGCTCGAACAGCTGATCCAGGGTCTTGCGCCGGGTACCGGCGGCCTGAGCCGCCATTCGCAGTCGCGCCGCCCGCCGTTCGGCGATCTGCCGCGCCATCCGATCGTCATCGACCACCAGGAAGCTGTCACCGGCACCGGGCACCGCCGTCAGGCCGAGCACCTGTACCGGGAACGAAGGCGGTGCCTCAGTGACGTTTTCTCCATGATCATCGAGCAGTGCGCGTACCCGACCGTGCGCAGGACCGGCAACGATCGAGTCCCCCACGTTGAGCGTGCCGCGCTGCACCAGGACGGTCGCTACCGGACCGCGGCCCTTGTCCAGGTGCGCCTCGATTGCCACGCCTTGGGCATCCATTTCGGGGTTGGCTCGCAGGTCCAGCGCCGCGTCAGCGGTCAAGATGATCGCCTCCAACAGCGATTCCAGACCCTGACCGGTGACCGCGGACACGTCGACGAACATGGTGTCGCCGCCGTACTCCTCGGGCACCAGGCCGTATTCCGTGAGTTGACCACGGACTTTCGTCGGGTCGGCGCCCACCTTGTCGACCTTGTTCACCGCCACAACAACCGGCACTTCCGCTGCCAGGGCGTGGTTCAGTGCCTCAATCGTTTGTGGCATCACACCGTCGTCGGCGGCGACGACGAGAACCGCGATATCGGTCGACTTGGCGCCCCGGGCCCGCATTGCGGTGAACGCCTCATGGCCAGGAGTGTCGATGAAGGTGATCTTGCGTTCCTCATCTTCCACCTCAGTGGAGACCTGGTACGCGCCGATCGCTTGTGTGATGCCGCCTGCCTCGCGGGCCACCACGTTCGTCTTACGGATTGCGTCGAGCAGCTTGGTCTTGCCGTGATCGACGTGACCCATCACGGTGACGACCGGTGGGCGAGCCTCGAGATCCTCCTCGCCGCCGGTGTTCTCCCCGAACTCGATGTCGAAGCTCTCCAGCAGCTCGCGATCCTCGTCCTCGGGTGAGACAACCTCGATGTCGTAGTTCAGCTCTGTGCCGAGCACCTGAAGCGTGTCGTCGCTCACCGACTGGGTCGCGGTCACCATCTCTCCGAGATGGAACAGCACCTGGACCAGTGATGCCGCATCGGCGCCGATCTTCTCGGCTAGGTCGGTCAGTGACGCTCCCCTGGCGAGCCGAACCTTCTGCCCGTCGCCTTGCTTGACGCGTACGCCACCAATCGACGGCGCCTCCATCTGGTCAAACTCTTGACGCCGCTGCTTCTTGGACTTCCGTCCACGTCGGGCCGGACCGCCGGCGCGGCCGAACGCACCCTGGGTGCCACCGCGACC
>DATEWO010000453.1:0-6143 GCA_035257925.1 Propionibacteriaceae bacterium
ATCAGCGAGCCGCCGCTGCCGGCGGAGCGAGACAAACTCGCAGCTGCGACGCCGCTGATCCAGGAGCGGATCAACATCCTCTCCGAGGCTGTCGGATTGCTGGCCTTCTTGTTCCTCCCCGATGACAAGATCACAATCGCCCCCGATGCTGGATTGTCGGCTGACTCGATACCGACGCTGACAGCGGCATATGAGGCGGTAGCAGCCCTCAATGACTTCGACGCTGCCGCCGTTGAGTCGGCGTTGCGGATGGCGCTGGTCGACAAGCTGGGCCTGAAACCGCGGCTCGCCTTCGGGCCGATTAGGGCAGCGGTTACCGGGAGCCGGGTTTCACCGCCGCTGTTCGAGTCGATCGAGTTGCTGGGCCGGCAGTCCACACTCGCGCGGATAAATGCTGCCTTGACCGAACTTGGGGAGCCGGCGTTCGCCGCATCCAACCAGACGCGCGGCACCGCGCCCGTATCGAGGCCGGGCGGCGTGAGACCGTGACCAAGGACAAGAGGCCGTCGGTCCCGGCGCGGACAGTCTCCAAGGCGCGAAGCAGGTCTGGAAACCCGGCAGTGCGTGCTGGCGAGGCCCCGCCGGTTGCTCGGTCGACGACTTCAGGCGCGGCTGCGAAGCGCCAACCATCGCCTGCGCCTGCGGCCACCGCTGAGGGGGGTGCCTTCCCGCCTGACGGTGCCGAATACCCACAGATCCTGCGCGGCGAATCGTATGTGTGGTGGCGTTCCGTGCTGGGCGTAGTCTTCGGTCTTTCGCTCTTCCTGCTCGTGACCACGGTGGTGAGCCAGGCTCTCGTCATGCTGTTCTGGGCGACCACGTCTGCCGATCAGCCGGCCCGGGACTACTTTGCTAGGGCATTCGGGTTCGAACAGCCGCTCGGCATGTTGGCGGTGAACGTGGGCCTCGCTACATTGATTCCGATTGCCTGGGCCTTGATGGCGATGGTCCATCAGATGCGACCGCGCTGGTTGTCCTCGGTTCAGCCGCGCATCCGGTGGCCTTACTTGTTCGGGTGTCTAGCGATCGCCGCCGTCGTGTTGAACGGGATGATGTTGCTCTCTACGACGGTTGGTGAAGATCTCTCCTTCCAGCCTCAACAGGGTCTGCTGGGTTTCGTTGTGGTGATCTTGCTGACATCGCCCATCCAGGCGGCAGCCGAAGAGATTTTTTTTCGCGGCTACCTGCTCCAGGCGCTGGGCAGCCTGGTCGCCAAGCCGTGGTTCGGCGTGATCGTCTCCGCGTTGGTGTTCGCCCTGCTGCATGGCACACAGAACTTGCCGTTGTTTGTTGACCGGCTCGTCTTCGGCTTGCTTGCCGCGCTCCTGGTGTGGCGCACCGGCGGCTTGGAAGCCGCCATTGCGGCGCACGTGATCAACAACGTGTTCGCCTACCTCGTCGCCGGACTGACCAGTTCGGTCGCCGCCCTCAAGGCGATCGATGGAATCGGCTGGGTCGAGGCCGGGTTCAACGTAGCTGGCTTCGCCCTCTTCGCGGTACTGGCGTACGGCCTGTCACGGCTGATGAAACTGCGCACCCACGTCCAGCTGAGCTGAGCAGCCGGCGTCGGGAGGTTGCCCTCGTCAGAGAAGCAGTTTGGGGCCGAAACTCGGCTTACAGTAAAGTTTGTCCTTGCGCCAGGGCGGGTGCGACCAGCCCCTGACCAAGTGCAAATGGGGTATAGGGTAATTGGCAGCCCGACTGATTCTGGTTCAGTTAGTCTAGGTTCGAGTCCTAGTACCCCAGCGACGCAGATCCTCCTGATTCGCTGTACGACAAGGGGAATTGGTAGGCTTCCGCAGTCCAACAGAATGTTGATCATCGGCTAGGGCCCCGTTGTGTAGCGGCCTAGCACGCCGCCCTCTCAAGGCGGTAGCGCGGGTTCGAATCCCGTCGGGGCTACCAGGTGAAGTGGCTAGTCAGCGGCTATTTCGCGTCGCGTCTCAATCCGACCACCTCCCCTCCGGTACCTACTGGGTACCCACCAGCGAGCGCTGAGGTGCGTGCTGCGTCCATTGCGTCGGCCACAATGTCGAGCCGATCGCCGAACAGGTGGCCGTACTGATCGAGGGTCATCACCCGCCGACTTGTGGCCCAACATCTGCTGGACGATCTTGATGTCGGCGCCACTGGCAATGGCCAGGCTGGCCGCGGTATGGCGCAGTTCGTGCGGATGGAAGCCAGGGATGCCGAGCTCGGCCGCGGCCCCGGTCAGCACTGCCCGCTGGAAGGTTTGCGAGCGCATCACGGCCCCTCGCTCGCCGATGAACACCAGATCGACAGCTGACTTCACCCGGTGCGCCTTGCGGACCGTGGCCGGGGCTAGATCGAGCCGGCCGAGCCAGCGCTGGACTTCGGCGTGTGACATCGGATAACCGGACCTTGCCCCAGCGCGGCCGGACATGCGCGCGGATGATTCCTTCGTACCGATCCCTGGTCTTCGGCGCTAGGTCGAGCTTCGCCTCGAGCCACTGATCAGCCAGGACGCCAACGGTCACCTTGCTCCGGTTGGGGTCGACATAGCTACCGGTGATCTTCGACATCTCGACGCTGGTGAGGAACCGGTCAGCGTCGGCCTTCGTGTCAAAGACCTTCGTGTGCCGGTTGCCGCTCGGGTCGTAGTGCCTGGCATACCAGCGGACCTTGCCGTCGCGTACGCGACGTCGACATTCGCCATCGTGATCTCCTTCGTCTAGATCGGGTACGTCGCCGTAAATCGTGCTTAGGTCTTGGCTGGGTACGCCCCGGTAGCGACAAGCCGGCGGCACGCCTCGTCCAGGCGCTGGCTGGCCCGACCAAGTTCCTCACCGATGGCGCGGCGCAAAACCGGGTGATGTGATGCGGGTCGAGTTCACCCACAAGCGCTGGAACGCGAGAGTTTCGCGGTCGGCATCCATCGCGCAGCAAAGGGTCCGAACTAATGCCCGCCGATTTGGACCGCCGAAGACGAGCTGGAATTCGAGATGGCTTCCACCGGTCGGGCTCGCTCGTGCTCATGCTCACGTCGTAACACACCCCTCCGACTGCCCGGAGGCGCAGCGCAGTCAGACGCTCTGGCGGGTCGCTATTGGCCTGGTCGTCGAGCCAGGCGAAGACCTCCGTGCGCCAGTAGCGGACGCTGCGGCCAATGCGGAAGCTGCGCGGGCCGGTGCCGAGGTGGCGCCAGTAGCGCAGGGTCGCGACGGGGACGCGGACAACGTCGGCGACTTCCTGCATGGTCAGCAGTTCGTCGTCGGCGTGCGGAGTGACAGGCACAGCGGCCCATTGGATGTTGCTCATGGCGTACCTCCTGGCGGGTTGCCGGGCGCGATTCGCGAGGTCCGGCGAATGTCGTTGCTTCTCCACAAGGACCGTGGACAGGTCCTGGTGGTCAATCGCGAGGAGAAGGAGGCATCACCGCCTTCGTACCCATCCGGGGTACGTCGGGCTTGCGCATCTAGCAGGCATCCCCGAAAGTTGCCTGGACTCCCTGCCGAGCCGCCTTTCATCGAAATGTCGTAGCCCCGGTACGGGACAAATGCCAGGCACTACCTCGAACAAGACGTCCGCGATCAGCAGAAGGGTTCGGCAACAGGCTCCGCTCAACCTCTGCCAGTTCCGGCAAGAATGAGTCCGCAGTAGCGCTGGGGATTTGTGTGGCGAGCAGTGCCGCTATGGCCGGTCTCCTTTGCTCTTGGAAGATTCGGGTGGCGCGACCGAGCTGGCGTGGCCCGGTGGGGTTGCAGCTCGCCTTCAACCCGGGTGGCCGCCCTCCACACTCGAACGTCGGCGATCAACTCGGCCGGCATGTGAGCGTTCGGCTCGGCAGCCCAGGCCGACGCTTCAGCTTCGGCGTTGAGGCGGACCTGGTCGGCGAGCTCGGCGACTACGTGTGATCGCGCGTCCAGGTATGGTCCCCACCTCGGGTCGGCGGCAGGCGGTGCAATGCTGGAGCCGCCTTGGGGATTCGAAACCCCGGACTACGCATTACGAGTCGCAAGCAAGGCGTCTGGGTGAGTCCCACCACGCCTCCACCCGTTCGCCGTCGTCCGCGGTGGTCTGGCTCAGTCCTGCCCGTTGGCTGCCAACGTGGCTGCCAGGGCCACTCTCAGCTTGGGAACACGTCTCTAAGCTAAGTGCGGGTTCATCCGCCTCGACAGCCCAGATGGGTGCATCGCTGGCAAGCTCGCCCGCGCGGCCGATGAGCCCGGGTGACAACGTGCGCCGAGTGGGAGGAAACGCGGCTACTCGTGTCGGTTAGGAGGCGAGTTCTAATCGGCATCGGCTTGACGCCGCGGTGTTGGGCGAGCAAGTGGATCGTCAGCGAGCCGATCCCCGCCGGGCGTAGCGATGGCGATGGCGAGCACCACCCGCTCTCCGGCTGAGTGAACGCGTCTCTTGCGACTCTCACTGAGCGGTGTAGACAGCTCGCTCCGATTAACGGATTCGTACATTGTACGGCTACATTGGGTACTAAGGGCGGTGAGCGATCGCGCCCCATCAGCCTTACGGGCAGGACTTGCACCGTATGTCTCAGTCTCGGGTTGCCCGGGACGTAGCCCACCGTTGTGGATGACAACGGATGGAGCAAGAGATGGACGATGACAATGGGCGGGAAGTCGTGCAGGAGGAGCTGAGCTCAACCAGACGAACCGCACGAATGGTTGGAATGTTGGTCCTCGGTGGATACCTGACCTACGGCGTAGGGAGCGCGATCGCCTTGGGCATCGCGGCAGCCCCGGATTATCTGTCAAATGTTTCGGCGAGCACCCTGTTCACGGCTAGTGCGTTGTGGATGCTGTTGAACTCCGCCCTAGTGATTGGCATCGGGGCGCTGATGTTGCCGATTCTGAGGCCGCACAACAAGAACATCGCCTTAGGTTACTTCGCCACCAGGATTTTCGAGGGGATCATCCTCGCCGTGGGCGTGATCAGCCTGCTGTCGCTGGTAATCGTTAGTCGGAGCTACACGGAGGCAGGCGCTGCTGATGCCTCCTACTTCGAGACGCTGGGCGCCCTTGCGATCAATGGGAACTTCATGGCCTACAACGTGGCGATGGTTGGGCTCGGCCTGGGCAGTCTGTTCTTCTGTTATTTGCTGTTTCGGTCGAACCTCGTCCCGCGGTTCTTGGCGGTCTGGGGCCTCGTTGGATACGCAATCTTTGGAACGGGATGCGTGCTGGAGATTCTCGGCTTCGCCGGCACCGGCCTCGTGGCGACAATTCCGGGCGGTCTATTTGAAATCTTCTTCGGCATCTGGCTGATCGCCAAAGGTTTCAACCCATCGGCAATCACCATCGGAGCAGCGAAGACAGCTGGTGTCCTGACTCCGTAACTCGCGCTGCATACCCTCGTGCGCAATCGACTGACGCGGCCGATTGCGCCCGGGGATCCGCTGCCCGTCGAGATCACGCTTGCAGGAGCACACCTCCTACGTACGACGGCGGCCGAGCGGCAGACTCAGATTCGGACTGAGACACATCACGGAACAATCGATGGGTGGATCTGGTCGTCGGCCGAGTTGCAACTGATCACCGATCAGGGCAGACGGATCCGCCTGGCGGTTCCTGCTGCGCTGCAGCTTGAGGTAGCCCGGCTCAACGCGGTGAAGGATCAACGCGTCACTGTAGATGTCCAAGTGGCCGAAAGCACCAGCGGCTCGGGAACAACGATGGCACGGAGTTATGCGTTTATACGGCTGGGCCGCGATCCAAGCGATCGTGTCGGCGCCGTCGGCCGCCTCCTGGTGGTAGGCGTCGAAGGTGCCCTCGGAGGCGAATCGGCCACGGACGTCCTGGGCCACGACGGCATAGCCGGCGCGCAGCGCCCGGAACAGGTCCAGGTCGTCGCTGAACCCGGCGACCACGTCTTTGTTGTAGGGCGTGCGGGTCAAGAGGGTGGGCGTGGGACCCTCGGTCGGGCGGTAGACGTCGGTGGCCAGCCGGACGCCGTCGCGCATCGGCACCATGACTCCGGTCTCGACGGTGAATGTCGGCATCGAGGTGGTCTCCTGGTGGCGTTGGGCGAAAGGGGTGTCAGGGCTTCAGCCGGGCCTTGGTGGCGGTGCGCTCGTCCGTGTCCTTTCAAGAATTGGTGGGTTGCAGCTGGAGGGTGGTATCGGCGACGGTATCGGAGATCATCGGCCGGACGAGGCTGCCGTACCG
>DATEWO010000454.1:0-15850 GCA_035257925.1 Propionibacteriaceae bacterium
GAGCGCGCAGCGAGTGCTTGCCGACGAACGGGCCGCTTGGTGCCGCACTAGCAGTGCCAACAGGTGCACTGGCAGTCGTGACGGCGAGGCCAGTAGCAAGCAGGACGATAGAAACGCGACGGAGGAACATGCCGCCTCCACAGTGAGGACGATGATGGTCTCGCTCAGCGAATCGACGCGGTGCAGGAAAGTCAACGTTCCAACTGGGCGTGTCCCCAGTTCCCTGGCTAGAGCGGAATTTCCACTACTGCCTGGGTTCCGGGCCCAACCTGCCGCGGGCCAATCTGGAAAGAGCCCTCCATCTCGGCCACCAGGGTGTTGACTATCGACAGCCCTAGGCTGCGCGACCTCCGCCAATCGAAGCCAGGCGGCAGCCCTCGGCCGTCATCACTGATCTCCATCCGGAGCCGGCTGTCATGCCGGCTGGGCACCACCCGCACCTCGCCGGACTGATGCGCCAGGCCGTGCTCGACAGCGTTCTGGCAGAGCTCACTGATGATCATCGCCAGGCTGGTCGCGACGTCTGCGGGCAGCAAGCCGAAGCTGCCCTGGCGTATCGCCGATACCCCACCCCAGGAGGCAGCGACGTCCCCCACCATCCGAAGCAGCTCGTCAGCGACCCGATCGAATTCCACGATTTCATCAAAGGCCTGCGACAAGGTCTCGTGCACGATGGCGATCGACGCGACCCGCGACATCGCGTCCGTCAGGGCAACCCTTGCCTCGGGAGACTCGATCCGTCGCGCCTGCATCCGCAGCAGCGCCGCAACCGTTTGCAGGTTGTTCTTGACCCGATGATGGATCTCGCGAATGGTCGCATCCTTGGTGACCAGCTCGCGCTCCTTGCTTCGAAGGTCGCTGACGTCCCGGCACAACACGATGCTGCCGACCCGCTCGGGCCCGTCGACCAACGGTAGGACCCGGACCATCAAGTGCGCTTCCCCGGATACCAGTTCGGTACGCCGTGCCGTACGACCCGACAGCACTGACTGAACCGAATCATCCACCGGGCTTGGGTCGGTTGGCAGTAGTTCCGCTGTCAGGCTCGCGAGATGCTCATCGACGAGGTCCCCACGGAGTCCGAGCCGGCGATAGGCGCTCAGCGCGTTAGGACTGGCGTATGTCACATCTCCGGCCGGGTCAAGACGGATGAATCCGTCACCGACCCGTGGGCTGAACGCCGGGTGTGTGGCGTCGCTGGGGATCGGAAAGGCTCCGACCGTGATCATCCTCGCCAGCTCCGCAGCGGCTTCTAGGTAGGCCTTCTCCAACGAGCTCGGTGCTCGTACGCCGAGCTGGCTGGTGTGCTGCTCGACGACCGCGATCACGCGCTCGCCAACCTTGACCGGGATCGCGTGGGTATCGACAGGCAGTCCGGCCTGCAGTTTGCGCTCGCTGGTTTGAACGATCTTGCCGCTGAGGAATGCTTCCGATACCAGGTGCTCTGGTGAGTACGCAATGAGGTCGCCGATCACATCGTCGAATAGCGACGTGGCTCCGGTGAACGGTCGGATCTGGGCTGCCGCCCAGAAGACATTGGGGTCGCGGTCCCCTACCCACAGCACAAGGTCGGAGAAACTGAGATCCGCGAGCAACTGCCATTCCGAGACCAGCAGCTTCAGCCAATGGTGGTCGCCCTCGGAGAGGTTGGTGTGCTCGGAGATGATCTCCGACATGGACGGCATGCCGCAACCCTACGGCTGTATCCAATTGCACTCTGACGAGCAGCCCGCCAGATTCGCCTCCTTCGTCGCTCGCGAGACGCGGCAGCCCTTTCACGTAGCACAACCGCGAGCTCCTGCAGTCGGCGAAGCCAGCCGCCCGTCATAGTGCAGAATTACGCGAGCAAAGACAATGACTTCATCAGGAGGCCCAGATGGCCAAGAGTGCCCGCAAGCGTCGCGCCCGCCGGAAGAAGAGCGCGAACCACGGCAAGCGTCCCAACGCCTAACGGCAGGCCGCCTTAGAGACCGACAAACCCCACAGGAAGCTCCTGTGGGGTTTGTCGGTTGACCTCAGAGCGTTCTGCGAAGCGCTGTCAGTTGCGTCACGATCTTCATTCTCAGGTGACTGGGTGCAAGCTCGCCGCCACAGCAGCGATGGACCATCGACTTGACCGCCTCTTCAACATCGAACTTGTCGAGGCAGGGCTCACACATCGCGAGGTGACGGCGAATCGCGTCACCGCTGGCGGCGTCGATCTCGTTGTCGAGGAATTCATACACCCGCTTGAGCACCTGCTCACAATCGTCGAACGATTCATCCGCAGGTCGATCGACGTTCATGCCTTGCTCGCCTCCGCTCGTTTAACGCCTCGATCTCGCGCATAGTCGGCCAGTAGACCGCGCAGCTGCGTTCTGCCTCGGTTGAGCCGCGACATCACCGTTCCGATTGGGGTGCCCATGATCTCGGCGATCTCCTTGTAGGAGAAACCTTCGACATCGGCGAGGTAGACAGCTAGCCGGAAGTCCGGTGCCAGTTGCTGCAGAGCTTCCTTCACATCAGAATCGGGAAGGTTCTCCAGCGCCACCATCTCCGCCGACTTCAGCCCACTGGAGGTGTGCGACTCGGCCCTGGCAAGCTGCCAGTCCTCCACCTTTTCGCCGTCGGAGAGCTGTGGCTCCCGCTGCTTCTTGCGATAGGAGTTGATGTAGGTGTTGGTGAGGATCCGGTAAAGCCAGGCCTTCAAGTTTGTGCCCGGAGTGAATTGGTGGAAGGACGCGTACGCCTTGGCGTAGGTCTCCTGCACGATGTCTTCAGCGTCGGCCGGGTTGCGGGTCATGCGCAGCGCGCCAGCGTATAGCTGATCAAGGTATTGCAGGGCATCGCTCTCGAAGCGCGCGTGCCGCTCGTCAGGCGTCTCGACGTAATCGCTATCGCTGTTTGGCGCGCTTGCGCCGGATGCATTATTGCCACTGGGGATGGTCATCACGTACGAGAGTAGTGGCGAGGTACGCAGCATCGCCTGCTCGTCCCAACCGTCCACCAATAGGGGCATATGAGGTGCAACGCCGTCATGGAGCTGATATTCCCGCCACAGCTGCAATGAATCGGCTTACCTCGGTGACGACAGTCACGCGCAGATCCGCCGCGGTGAAGTCCGAGAATTTTCCGATTCGGTAGCCGTGATCGGCTCCCGGCAGCTCTACGAGCTTGATGCCTTCGGCGGTACCGACGGCAGCGCGGATCTCCTCCGGAGTGCCGAAGCTGTCCTTGGTTCCTTGCAGGATCAGTCTGGGCGCGCTGGGGGCTAGCAGCTCCGCGACCCGGGACTTCTCGGGCCGGCCAGGAAGATGCAGCGGGAACGCCAGGCACACAATCGCCACAGGATTCGTGTCGGACGCCGTCCGGCACGCCACCCGGGCGCCGGCACTGCGTCCGCCAGCGAGCAGCGGATGCTGCGCCCACTCCTGTTCCACCAGCCAGCCCAGCGCAGCACGCCACGCCTGGTCCAGCTTCGGCGGAGGCGCGCTCGCCGTGCGGCCGGCGGTACGCCAGGGCTGCTCGAACCGCACCACAGTTGTACCGAGACCAGGCAAACCTGTGGCTAGCAGCTCAAGATCAGCAGCACCGACGCCGCCACCTGCACCATGGCCGAGCACCAGGAGCGAGTTCGGCTGTTCAGCAGTATCGACGTACAACTTGCCTGGCCCATGTGGTGTATCTACGGCTGTCACCGTCGAAGGCATGATCAGATCAGCGTCTCTTGATCAGGCACGGGCTCAGCCTCAGGCTCGGCGGCGAGCGGCTCGATGAGCGAAGGATTGTTGTTCTCAACGCTGTTGACGTCGCGCGAGACCGCGTACGCCTCGAGGGCAGCTGCCTCGGTGACTGCCAGAAGCTCCAGCGCCTGCTTGGGATCGGTGATCGTGGGATCCAGCCACGCGTCGATCGCATCACGGGTGATCACCATTGGCATTCGATCATGGATGTGCCCGGCCGCATCGGTTGCTTGAGTGGTGATCACTGAGCAGGTACGCAGCCACGCCGAGTCGTCGCTGGCGTCTTTGTGCGGGTCGCGCCAGATCTCATAGATGCCCGCCATCACCAGCAGTCCCCCGTCGGTCCGATGGATGAAGAACGGCTGCTTCCTGGGCTTGCCTTTGCCGCGGCCGGCGGACGAACCGTCCGGCGGCTCGGCGGCATACCACTCATAAAAGCCATCCGCGGGCAACAGGCACCGGCGAGCGCTGAAAGCCCGCCGGAACGCCGGTTTCTCCGCCACCGTCTCCAGTCGTGCATTGATCATTCGCGAGCCAATCGCAGCGTCTTTGGCCCAGGAGGGGACCAGCCCCCAGACCAGCGGAGCGAGCCGGCGCCGAATCTCACCCGTGTCCTTGACGCGCCGCTCGAAGACGGCTGGCACTGCGACGGTCGGGGCGACGTTGTAATCCGGTCCAGGCAGGCCGTCAAACAGGTCGTCGACCTCGAACTCCTCCATCAGGTCCTGTGGGCTTGCCGAGCTGGCATAGCGTCCGCACATGGATTCGAGCGTATCCATTAGCCCCGACCTTCTCTTGCGCGCACAAGGTCTGGGGCGCCAAAGCCAGCCACAGGTTCCCCGGTACCCGACGCCGTCCGGTTCGTCGTCGAAGCAGACGGAGGCGGTCCCGGGTGCCGGGAAAACCTAAGATGCTTGAAACCCGGGGCTCAGGAAGCCTCAGGCTCCGCCAAACCTAACGATCATGTTTTCCCGGCACCCGGGACCGTCTCTGTCTGCGCCTCATCGATGCCGAAGGTTTCTTGGCTTGGCCAAAGAACGGACACCCTATTGTTCGGCGCCGGTGCAGTCAGGGTAGGAATGTTCCATGAGTTTGCTGCGCGCTGTCCCCCGGGCCATGCTGGCCTCCTACTTCGTGGCGTCTGGGATCAAGGCAATTCGTGATCCTGAATCACTGGTCCCGGCGGCCGAGCCACTCGCCGATCGTGTGGTACCCCTGGTCAAGGAGTACTCCCCTGAGCAGGTCGCAAGCGTCGTACCGGAAAACACCGTCACCTTGGTACGACTCTTTGGCGCAGCTCAAGTGCTGGGCGGTGCTGCATTGGCCACCGGCAAGGGGCGGCGGCTCGGTGCGTTGCTGCTGGCCGGCACCCTTGTGCCGAGCACCATCGCCAAGCACCCCTTCTGGACGGTACAAGACCCTGAGGAGCGGGCGCAGGACCGGAGCCACTTCCTGAAGAATGTCAGCCTGCTCGGCGGGGTGCTGCTTGCTTCTGTTGACACCGAAGGCAAGCCGAGCCTGGCCTGGCGTGCTCAGAGGGGCGGTGAGGCCATTGCCAAGGAAACTCGTAAGGCGTCCAAGAAGCTGACCAAGAGCAGCGGCAATATCGCTGGCGGTGCCAGCGATCTCGCGGAATCCGCCGTGGCCACCGGAACGGCACTTGTCGCGGCACTCTCCGCCTCCTCGCGAAAGCTGCAGAAGCAGGCAGGGAAGCAGTTGAAGGAAGCGAAGGCGGTCGCCGCCAAGACCGCTGAGGAAGCCCAAGAGGCCGCGGCCAAGGCAGCCAAGCAAGCCCAGAAGGAAGCGAAGAAGCAGGCCAAGCTCGTCAAGAAGAAGGCGAAGAAGATCAGCGAGAACGTTCAACTTGGCGACAACTGACTTTCCTGACGCCGACTTGTCAGACTTTCCGCACCAGACCTGATGCTGAGAGTCTGACAAGTCGACGTTGCTGAGGCCGGTGAGGCGGCGCGCCTAGGATCTGATGGTGTCTGGACTTCGACAATGGGCTGCGCCAGAGGCGCCGGCGCCAATCACGGCGACCGTGATGGTTCCCGGTTCCAAGTCCGAGACCAATCGGGCACTGATCTTGGCCGCGCTGGCCAGCGGGCCGTCGGTGATCACTGGCGGTCTTGAGGCCCGCGATACACAGCTGATGCGGGACGCTCTGCGTACCCTCGGCGTGGCCATTGTCGAAGATCATGGTCGATGGCAGATCACCCCGCCGCAGACCTTTGTCGGCGCTGGCACCATCGAGTGCGGTCTCGCCGGGACCGTCATGCGCTTCGTTCCGCCGATTGCGGCGCTGGCCGACGGCCCAGTGCGCTTCGAAGGCGACCAGCAGGCGTACGCACGTCCGATGGGTCCGATGCTCGCGGCGCTCAGCGCGCTCGGCGCAACGGTTGACGGCCAATCACTTCCGTTCAACGTCATCGGCAGTCCGCAGCTAGCAGGCGGGACCATCACCGTGGATGCCTCAGCATCCAGCCAGTTCGTTAGCGGCTTGCTGTTGACCGGCGCCCGGTACGCCGAGGGCATCGATCTTCAGCATGTTGGGCCTGAAGTTCCGTCCAATCCCCACATCCAGATGACACTGGCGATGCTGCGAGCGCGCGGCGTCACTATCGACGACTCGAGGCCGAACCGCTGGGTCGTCTCTCCCGGCACCATCCAACCTCGTGATGTGACGATCGAGCCCGACCTGTCCAATGCGGCACCGTTTCTCGCCGCGGCAGCGATCACCGGCGGCACGGTGACTGTGCCGAGGTGGCCGAGCCGGACGCTACAGCCTGGTGATGCGATCCGCGACATTTTGCAGTACTTTGGCGCCCGCGTGGCGCTGCAGGGCGACAACCTTCGGGTGCAAGGCACCGATCACATCCAGGGTGTCGATCTTGATCTGAACGCAGCTGCTGAGTTGACGCCGGTCGTCGCCGCAGTAGCGGCCCTCGCCGGTCACACGAGCCATCTGCGAGGTGTCGCGCACATCCGCGGCCACGAGACCGATCGGCTGGCGGCACTCGAGAAGGAACTGAACAGGCTTGGCAATCACGTGCACCAAACAGATGACGGGCTCACCATCCACCCGCGGCTGCTCGGTGGCGATCTCTGGCACACCTATGCCGACCATCGAATGGCTCAAGCCGGAGCCCTGTTGGGTCTCGTGGTTCCAGAGATCGTGCTCGACGACATTGGCTGCACGAGCAAAACAATGCCGGAGTTCGAGTACCTCTGGACAAAGATGATCAACGACTCGGTGCAGGTGTCGGCAGACCAGGCGATACCGCGGTGACCTACCGCGGCCGACGGGTCGAGGAGTATGAGGCGTTCGACCGTCCACGCGGTCGCAGCAGGCCCCGTACCAAGGACCGACCCGACTACACCGATGCCGAGATCGGCATGGTGATCACTGTCGATCGAGGCCGTTACCGATTGCTGATCACTGATCGGGAAGTGTCGGCTACCAAGGCACGCCAGCTCGGCCGGACGGGCGTCATCGTGGGCGATCGAGTTCGAGTCGTTGGCGACACGTCTGGTGAGGAGGGCACGCTAGCGCGCATTGTTCAGGTCGAGGAGCGGGAGACGGTGTTGCGGCGCACGGCCGATGACGACGACCCGTACGAGCGACCGATCGTGGCCAATGCCGACCAGCTCGTCATCGTCACCGCGCTCGCGGATCCACCGCCGCGTACCGGGATGATCGACCGCATCCTGGTTGCCGGGTACGACGCCGGCATCCAGCCGCTGCTGTGCCTGACCAAGGCCGACCTTGCTGTACCCGATGCGCTCATCGCAGAGTACGAGCCACTCGGAGTGCCCGTGGAAGTGATGTCCCCGGGTGCCGACCTGGATCCGCTGTGCGGGAGGCTCTACGGACACCGCAGTGTCTTCGTCGGTCACTCCGGGGTCGGAAAGTCCACCCTGGTCAATGCCTTGATCCCTGGCGCGGATCGCGCGATCGGTGCGGTGAACGTGGTGACCGGACGGGGCCGGCACATCTCCTCATCAGCGATCGCGCTCCGACTGCCGGGCTCGACCAACTCCTGGGTGATCGACACGCCCGGCGTACGCTCCTTCGGGCTCAGTCATGTCAGCCGTGATCGCATCATCGCCGCCTTCGACGATCTGCGAACTATCGCGGAAGACTGCCCCCGCGGTTGCCGCCACGATGACGCTGCGCCGGAATGCGCGTTGGACGCTGCCGTGGCCCGCGGCGATCTCTCGCCGTCCCGGCTTGAGTCTTTCCGCCGGATGCTGGGTTCCGGCCAGTAGCGTAGGGCACATGCCCGTCCCCGACACCGCGAGAACAGGGCCTAATGATGCGCTCCACCGCGGGTTGACCGACGACCTCAGGCTGGCCCATCTGCTCGCCGACGATGCCGACTCGATCACGATGAGCCGGTTCAGGTCGCTCGACCTGCATGTCACGGCCAAGCCCGATCTCACGCCGGTATCCGACGCTGACACTGCGGCCGAGCAGGCCATCCGTCGCACCCTCAGCCGTGCCCGACCACGCGATGCGGTGCATGGAGAGGAGATGGGTGACACTGGCTGGGGGCCGCGTCGCTGGGTGATTGACCCGATCGACGGTACGAAGAACTTCGTCCGTGGCGTGCCGGTATGGGCGACTCTGATTGCATTGATGATCGGCGACAACCCAGTTGTGGGAGTAGTGAGCGCACCCGCTTTAGGCCGCCGCTGGTGGGCGAGTCTGGACGGCGGAGCGTACGCCGGCAAATCGTTGATGTCTGCCAGCCAAATCCACGTCTCCAACGTGGCGACCATCGATGACGCGTCGCTCAGCTACGCCTCGATCTCTGCATGGGTTGAGTCCCAGCAGGGCCAGCAGTTCGTCGACCTACTGCGACGGTGCTGGCGTACCCGCGCCTATGGGGACTTCTGGTCCTACATGCTGCTCGCCGAGGGTGGGGTCGATATCGCCTGTGAGCCCGTGCTCGAGCTGCACGATATGGCGGCGTGCTCGATCATCGTCACTGAAGCAGGCGGTAGCTTCACTGATCTTGATGGCCGGCCGGGACCGCTGGGAAGCGGTGGCTATGCCACCAATGGCCTGCTGCACAATGCCGTGCTGGCCCAACTGGCCCTCAGCAACGATGACTTCGATGATCATGATGCTGATCAAGGAATCGGTGATCCTTCCCGCACCTGACTTGGACACCCGCCGGCCCGAGGGCCGCATTGTCGGCGTTCTGCTGGCCGCAGGGGCCGGGCGTCGCGC
This sequence comes from Propionibacteriaceae bacterium, assembly GCA_035257925.1. GTDB lineage: Bacteria > Actinomycetota > Actinomycetes > Propionibacteriales > Propionibacteriaceae > Microlunatus. The sequence goes on from DATEWO010000454.1 coordinate 8,959, forward strand.
TGGCGGACCCAAGGCGCTGCGAGTCGACGCCGATGGTACGTCCTGGCTGTTGCGCTCCATCGCCGTGTTGCGCGACGGGGGCTGCGACGCGGTGATCGTCGTCCTCGGCTGCCAGGCCGCTGGTGCTCGCGACCTGCTGGTCAGATCGGCCTTCGCTGAGGACCCCATGATCACCGTGGTAGAGGCTCCGAACTGGGACCAGGGCATGGGCAGTTCGCTGCGCAGTGGTCTGTTGGCTGCCCGCTCGGCGTCATGGCAGGCCGTGCTCGTGCACCTTGTCGACTTGCCCGACGTGACAGCAGAGGTGGTACGCCGCTTGATCCTGCAAGCGCCGCCTGGCACCGCATCCCTGGCCCGGGTCACCTACGGCGGCCGACCCGGCCACCCGGTGTTCATCGGCCGCGACCATCTGGAGTCGATCATGGCCAGCCTCGCCGGCGACAGCGGAGCCAAGGGTTATCTCGCACATCACCGCGCTCGTAGTGTGGAATGTGGTGATCTGGCCAGCGGTCAGGACCACGACAGGTAGTGCCAGTGACGAAGGCGGGAGGGAGGTAGCCGAGCTGTGTCAACCTCCGCCACTCTTAGTCCGGCCATGATCGGCGAAGCGCTGCGGAGCACTGGCTACCTTCCCAGCGAGGGATTGTCGACCGTACTCTTCCTGGCTACTGCGATGAACCGGCCGCTGCTGCTGGAAGGTGAACCTGGTACCGGCAAGACTTCCCTTGCCGAGGCCTGGGCGACCGTCACAGGGGCAGAGCTCATCCGACTCCAGTGCTATGAGGGCATCGAGGCAAACCAGGCCCTGTATGACTGGGACTTCCCCCGACAGATCCTGCACCTTCGGGCCGTCGAGGCGGCTGCCGGAGATGATCTTGATGTCAGTGCACTTGAAGCATCCCTGTTCCACGAGCGGTTCTTGCTAGAGCGGCCAATCCTGAAGGCCCTACGGTCACCGAATGCGGTATTGCTGATCGATGAGATCGACCGCGCTGACGACGAGTTCGAAGCCTTCCTGCTCGAGGTACTGTCCACCTTCGCTGTCACCATTCCCGAGTACGGAGAGGTAAGGGCGGCAACCGCGCCGATGGTGGTGATCACGTCCAACCGAACCCGTGAACTGCATGACGCCCTCAAGCGCCGATGCCTCTACCACTGGATCGACCATCCACAGCTGGCGCGCGAGATCGAGATCATTCGGACTCGATTGCCAGATGTGAGTTTGGAGCTCGCGACCCAAGTGGCATACGCGGTACAGCGGATCCGGGCCAACGAGGACATCCTGAAGCCGCCCGGGGTTGCGGAGAGCCTGGATTGGGCCCGCGCTCTGGAACGCCTGGGCCACCAGCAGCTGAACGTCGCGTCCGCTGCTGAGACTCTGGGTGCAGTGCTGAAGTACCGAGAGGATGCCGAGCGAGTCCGTCGCGCCCTGGACGCGATTCTCAGTCGGTAATAGGCGATGACTGCCTCGGGAGCACCGGCGGCTGACGAACTGCTCGTCGGCTTTGCCCACGTGCTTCGGGCAGCGGGTATGGCCGTGACTCCAGACCGGACGAGCGCCTTCGTCGAGGCAGTCGCACTGACCGGCTTCCATGATCGAGCAGCGACCTACTGGTCCGGCCGCGCGACCCTATGCTCCTCGCTGGACGACACCGAGCTTTACGACAAGGCATTCACCGCCTGGTTCACCCCTCTGCCTGAAGAATCCAAGCCCGCCGTGCGTGTTCCAGCGGCACGCCAGCCGCAGGCCTCACTGGAACCTGAATCGGGTGCTGGAGATGTGTCCGGAGATGACCTCGTCGCGGCGCGCGCGAGCCCGGCGGACGTGTTGCGCCACCGCGATGTGGCAACTCTCACCGAGCAGGAGCGAGCGCAGCTCGCCATGCTTTTCGACAACCTCGAGGTGGTGGCGCCGCTCCGGCGAGCGCTTCGACAACGCCCCCATCATCGCGGCTCGGTCGATCTGCGGCGTACGCTGCGCGCTCAGCTGCGTTCCGGCGGCGAGCTCACCCGCCTCCGCCGCCGGCGGTCCGGCATACGTCGCCGACGAGTCGTGATGCTGATCGACATATCCGGCTCGATGCAGCCGTACGCGGACTCCCTGCTGCGTCTGGCGCATCGCATCGTCCGTGCGATGCCCAACCAGGTCGAAGTCTTCACGATTGGCACTCGACTCACCAGGATCAGCCCAGCCCTCCGAGTGCGGCAGGCCGACGAAGCGCTGGCTGCGGTCGGGCGGCTGGTACCTGACTGGTCCGGAGGCACTCGGCTAGGCGAGGTGATCGGCGCGTTCTTGAGCCGTTGGGGCCGCCGTGGGCTGGCGCGCAGTGCAGTCATGGTGATCGCTAGTGACGGCTGGGAGCGTGGCGACGCGCAGTTGCTCGGTGAGCAGATGCGGCAGCTCCAGCTACTCGCGTACGCGGTCATCTGGATGAACCCGCACCGTGGAAAGCCGGGGTACGCTCCGATCCAGACCGGTATTCAGGCCTGTCTGCCTCACCTTGATCGAATGGTCGCGGGACATTCGCTAGTGACATTCGCAGAACTTCTGGAGGTAATCGCCGATGCCTGAGCGCTGCGAGCGTCGGAAATCGCGCGCCGACGCACGGAGGAGGAGCGAGCGGAGGCGCTCCTTCCTCTGCGAGCGACGACGACGGCGGCGGGTTCCAAGCGCGATGCGCGAGCAGCTCCAGAAGGAGCGCACCCATGCGTGATGTCCTCAGTGACCTGCTGGCATGGTGGCGGACAGGCGAGACCGTTGGTATGGGGACCGTCGTCGGTACCTGGCGTTCAGCGCCCCGGCAGCCCGGAGCGGCCATGTTGGTTGGGCCCGATGACTCGGCAGTGGGGTCGGTATCGGGGGGCTGCGTGGAGTCCGCGGTCTACGCGCTCGCACAAGAGGTGATCAATGACGGCCACCCGGTGTTGCAGCGCTACGGAGTCAGCGACAACGACGCCTTCGCTGTCGGCCTGACCTGCGGCGGGATTCTCGATGTCTTTGTAGAAAAGGTGTCGCAACAAACGTTCCCTGAACTCGCTGACATTGCGGCCGATATCGAGGCCGGCCGCCCCGTTGCCGTCGCCACGGTGGTGGAACATCCAGACAGCACGCGGCTGGGCAGGAGGATGATCATCCGACCGGCTGAAGACTCCCCCATCGCCGGCTCGCTGGGCAGCGCGAGGGCAGACGCCGCTGTTGCCGACGATGTCCGCGGCCTGCTGGCGACCGGCAAGACTGAGCTGCTGACTTACGGGCCGGACGGTCAGCGGCGCGGCGAAGGGATGCGCGTTTTCGCGGCCAGCTATGCCCCCCGCCCTCGGATGCTGGTCTTCGGGGCCATCGACTTTGCGGCCGCTGTTGCTCGGCTCGGAAGCTTTCTGGGATACCGCGTGACGGTGTGCGACGCACGACCTGTGTTCTCGACCAGGACCAGGTTCCCCGATGCGGACGAGGTGATCGTTGATTGGCCTCATCGCTATTTGGCATCCGAGCTCGAAGCGGGCCGGATCGATGGCCGCACAGTGATTTGTGTGCTCACCCACGACCCGAAGTTCGACGTGCCGGTCTTAGAGATTGCGCTTCGGCTACCGGAAGTCGGCTATATCGGCGCCATGGGATCGCGGAAGACCCATGAGGAGCGGCTCCAGCGGCTTCGGGAAGCCGGGCTCACCGAGGCTGAGATCGGACGGCTGTCCAGCCCCATTGGCCTTGATCTCGGAGCGCGTACACCGGAGGAAACGGCCGTCTCGATCGCTGCTGAGATCATTGGCCAGCGCTGGGGTGGTCGTGGTGGCCGGCTCGCGGAGCTCACCGGTCGCATCCACCACTCGGGGTCGTGACGACTGGGCTCATCGGAGTGCCCTGAATACGCATCACTGTTAGCCCAAAAGCACCACAAGACCGTTTCAAGCGGCCGGCAACGATGTGAAATCAGGGACGCAAGCGACAGGCACCAGTGGCCGACGAAGGCGACAAAGATCAGGTGGATTAGGCCGCTGGCCACGGATCTCCATGAAAGCAATCGAACGGGCATGATCAAGGTCAACCTTGCCTCCCGAAGGCAGACCCGGCAGGGTGCTGAGCACCTGCCGAGTCTGGCCGATATCGTCCGAGACACGCGGCCAGAGCTGTCTACGCCGTTCTGGCCGCCGATCACGATCAGGCTGCCCACCCCAGAGTTTTCATGATCATCTCAGGGAGTTACATTTACCTCCTAGGCCGGCACCGTCGCCAGCCAGCCGCGCATTTACGCGCTCCGGGGGCGACAGTCATCCGAAAGGGAGTGGCGTATGCGAATTTCAGTAGCTGTCGACGGAGTCACCTATGAAGATGACGTCGAGCCGCGAACACTGCTGGTGCAGTACCTGCGATACGAGCTAGGCAAGATCGGCACGTTGGTGGGATGTGACACCACCAACTGTGGTAGCTGCACCGTCCACCTCAACGGGCTGAGTGTGAAGTCGTGCACCGTGCTCGCCGTCCAGGCGGACGGCTGCGAGGTGACCACCATCGAGGGCCTAGCCACCGATGGGGAGCTGCACCCGATGCAGCAGGCCTTCCACGAGAACCACGCACTGCAGTGCGGATTCTGTACTCCAGGAATGATCATGCAAGCCGTGTCGCTGCTGAAGGAGCATCCTGATCCGTCTGATGAGGAGATTCGCGATGGGCTCGAGGGCAACCTGTGCCGGTGCACCGGCTACCAGAACATCGTGAAGGCCGTACGCCAAGCAGCGGGGAGCCTGCCATGACCATCACTGAAGAATCTGAAGAGAGCACCCGCGAGGTTGGCCGCGCACGGCTCCGCAAAGAAGACCAGCGGCTGATTACCGGTCGGACTCGATTCACCGACAATCTCTCCGTCCACGGCATGCTGTTCCTCGGCATGGTGCGCAGCCCCATCGCACACGCGAAGATTACATCGATCGACGTGGCCCAGGCGAAGGCGGCACCCGGTGTGGTCGCGGTCTTCACGGGACCTGATCTTGCCGACGATGTGGGCCCAATGCCGTGTGGCTGGCCGCTCTCGCCCGAGGACAAGGTCCCGGAGTACTACCCGGTCGCGAGGGAGGAGGTCAACTTCGCAGGCGAAATTGTGGCGGTGGTCGTGGCTCGGAGCGCCCAAGCTGCCCGCGACGCGTCGGAGCTGGTCGATGTCGAGTACGAAGATGAGGAGGTTGTCCTCGATCTCCAGGCTGCCGCAGTTGGGCCTCCCTACGTCCATCCTGACTGGGGGACGAATGTTTCGACCCATTGGGTCTTTGACTCGGCGGCGGAGGGCACCGGCACCGACGTCAAGGATGAGATCGAAAAGGCTCGTCAGGACGGCATTGTGCTGGAGCGGACCTTCCGGCAACAGCGCTTGATTCCGGCGTTCATGGAACCGCGTTCCTACCTGGTCGACCCGACCGGTGACCAGATCGTCTTCTGGTCATCAACTCAGGTACCACACTTCACTCGCGTCTTCACTGCAATTGCGACCAACACCCCGGAACACAAGATCAGGGTGATCGCACCGGATGTCGGCGGCGGCTTCGGTGGCAAGTTGCAGGTCACGCCCGAGGAGTTCATTACCTTCACGGTGGCCAAGAAGCTGGGCAAGCCAGTCAAGTACACCGAGACGCGCAGCGAGTCGCTGCAGGGTGCCCACCATGGCAGGGATCAGGTGCAACGGTTGACGCTAGCCGCGACCAAGGAGGGCAAGGTCACCGCGCTCCACGTCGACCTTCTTGTCAACATGGGCGCATACATGGGTCTGGTAGGCCCGGCCGTTCCCATCCTCGGCGCATACATGTACAACGCGATCTACAAGTTCGCCGCCTACCGCTTCGAGGTCAAGAACATCTTGACCAACATGGTGCGCACTGACGCCTATCGCGGGGCCGGTCGCCCGGAGGCGACGTTTGCCATCGAGCGGCTCATGGATGATCTTGCAGCCGAGCTGGACATGGATCCCTTGGAGCTGCGGGCCAAGAACTGGATCACCGCCGAGGAGTTTCCCTTCACCACCGTCGCCGGATACGAGTACGACTCCGGCAACTACGAGGCAGCCACTGCAAGGGCCAAGGAGCTGTTCAACTACAACGGGCTGCGAGCCGAACAGGCCGAACGCCGTGCCCGCAAAGACCCAGTGCAGCTCGGCATAGGCATCTCGACCTACACCGAGCAATGCGGGCTAGCGCCATCGCGGATACTCGGGAGGCTGAACTACATCGCCGGCGGCTGGGAACACGCCGAGATACGGATGCTCCCCCTTGGCACAGTCGAGGTCGTTGTCGGAACGAGCCCTCACGGACAAGGACACGAGACGGCCTGGAGCCAAATCGTTGCCGACAAGTTGGGGGTGGCTTTCGAGGATGTGGAAGTGCTGCACGGCGACACCCAGATCGCTCAGCGTGGCCTGGACACCTACGGCTCCCGATCACTTGTCGTCGGCGCGACCGCGGTGCTCAAGGCCGCCGACAAGGTAATCGAAAAGGCCAAGCCAATCGCAGCACATTTTTTGGAGGCGAGCGAGGATGATCTTGAGTTCAGAGGCGGCCACTTCTGGGTCAAGGGCACCGATACGGGCAAGTCGCTGGCTGAGATTGCCTTCGCCGCCCTGCAAGCGCACGCCTGGCCCGAGGGAGTCGAGCCAAACCTGGATTCTTCGGCGTCCTTCGACCCCGACGTCTACTCCTATCCGCACGGCACCCACCTCGCAGCCATCGAGGTGGACACCGAGACCGGTGCTGTCTCCATCCGCAAGTACGTCGCCGTCGACGACATTGGGAAGGTGGTCAATCCGATGATCGTCGAGGGACAGGTACACGGCGGACTGACCCAGGGCATCGCGCAGGCGCTGTTCGAGGAAGCGGTCTACGACGAGAACGGAACCCTGACGACCGGGTC
>DATEWO010000455.1:0-5770 GCA_035257925.1 Propionibacteriaceae bacterium
CGGCTGCTGCTCGGGGTGACGATGGACGAGACCGACATGCACTTCATCGGAACCACCCTGCCGCTAGACGATGTGGACGCCGGTGATGTCGACCTTGTCGGGCGTCTTGCCGAACTAGTGGCACGGATCAGACTGCTGATCCAGCGTTGTAGCACTGCCCAGCCCCTGGACGCCTGGGTCGAGCTGTTCATCGAAGCAATCGAGCTGCTGGCAGCGGTTCCGCCGACCGAGAGCTGGCAGTTGAGCCACGCGCACCGCGAGTTGGGTGATCTCGCGCTGGCGACCGACCAAGCTGGTGATGTCGCCCTGACCCTGGGTGAGGTGTCGGCGCTGTTGAGCGACGCTTTCCGGGGCCGGGCCAGCCGGGCCAACTTCCGTACCGGCACTCTGACGGTCTGCACGATGCTTCCCATGCGATCGGTGCCACATCGCGTGGTCTGCTTGCTCGGAGTCGACGACGGCGTTTTTCCCCGACGGCCACCTCCTGACGGCGACAACATCATCAGCGCTGAGGAGTGCATCGGCGACCACGACGTACGCAGCGAAGACCGACAGCTGCTGCTGGACGCGATCATGTCGGCCCAGGAACGGCTGGTGGTGATCTTCGCTGGGTCAGATCCCCGTTCGGGAGCTGAGATTCCCCCCGCGGTTCCCATCGGGGAACTGCTTGATGCGCTGGACACCACCGCCCGCACCGAGGACGGCGCACAGATCCGCAGCAAGATCACCACGCGGCACCCGTTGCAGCCGTTCGACGTCGCCAACTTTGCTCCCGGAGGCCTCGGTTCTCGCGCCGGGTTCAGCTTCGATCGCGCCGGACTGCGAGCCGTACGCGCCGCCGCCCGCGAGCGTCAGATAGCTACGCCAACCTTCGGCAGAGAGCCTTTGCCGGATCGCAAAGAGGATGACCTGGTCAACCTGAGCGACCTGGTCCGCTTCTTCAACCATCCAATCCGAGCCCTGATCTATGACCGGGCAGGACTGTGGATCACCCGACCGGATGAGACACCCGACGAGCAGCTCCCGGTCAAACTCAACGGACTGGAAGCTTGGAGCATCGGCGAGCGATTGTTGCGGCTGCGCATGGCCGGTCATGAGCCGGAGTTGCTGATCGCCGCCGAATGGCGGCGCGGTTACCTGCCGCCACGTGCTCTCGGCCACAAGGCCGTCCAGGACATCGCTGCGCAGGTCGAGCAACTTACCCAGGTCGCGCAGCCGTTCCTGACCGGCCAACCAGCACCCTACGAGGTGCTGGCCGATCTTGGCGACGTGCGATTGACCGGAACCGTGAGCGGCGTCATCGGCGACTGCGTGGTCCATGTCGGCTATTCCCAGCTGACGGCGAAACACCGGCTGCAAGCCTGGCTTGAGCTGCTAGCGCTGACCGTCACTGATCCGAGCCGACCTTGGCAGGCCGTCACCATCGGGCGCGGCGGCTGCTCGCAACTGGCGACGGTGGACGCCACCTGGGCCGGCAAAGTGTTGGCGGACTTGATCGACTTGCGGGCCACTGGACTGCGGGAACCCATCCCGTTCAGCCCCAAGACCTCGGCTGAGTACGCCACCTTGCGCTTCCGCGGCCGGCAGGCTGCGCTGTACCGGCGGCAGCTCGAGAAGCTTTGGGCGGAGGATCGGGACGAGGCGTACGAGCGGTTCTTCGGTGTCGGTGCCAACTTCGACGCCGTGCTGCGACAGCCGTCGATCCCGAGTGAGGAGCGCGGCAGCCTTGCCGAGCCCACTCGGTTCGGCACTCTGGCGCGACGGGTATTCCAGCCGCTGCTCGCGGTCGAGGATCTCCGATGAGCGATGATCCGCCTCCCTTCGATGTCTGCGCGGAGCTGCCCTCAGGTACCACCGTGCTCGAGGCCAGCGCCGGCACCGGCAAGACCTACACGATCGCCGCACTCACCGCCCGTGTCATCGCCGAGGGCGTAGCTGAGCTGAACCAGCTGCTGCTGGTCACCTTCGGACGGATGGCAACCAACGAACTTCGGCTCCGAGTTCGGGAGCGACTGGTCTCGGTGGAAAGCTGCCTGGCCGATGCTGCGGCCGGGCGTGCTCCCATCAGACAGCTCAGCCCGCTCGAGGTCATGCTCACCACCGGTCACCCAGATGAGCTGGCGTGCCGACGCCAGCGAGTATCCCGGGCACTTGCGGAGTTCGACGCCGCCACCATTGCCACGACACACGAGTTCTGCCTTCAGATGCTTGACGGACTCGGGGTACTCGGCGACCGCGAGCCGCACGCCACTGTCGTCGAGCACCTCAGCGATCTCACCCGCGAAGTGACCACTGATCTTTACTTGCGCCGTTACGCCGGAACCGGAGCACCACCCATGAGCTACCACGAGGCGCTGGATATCGCCAACCAGGCGGTTGACGCGGTGCACGCCCGGCTGGTGCCCAACGGGCTGGCCCCCGACGACCCGTCGGCCGGTGGCGAGCGGGTGGCATTCGCGACAGCCGTACGAGAGGAGGTGGAACGCCGTAAGCGGGCCAGCAAGCTCTTCACCTACGACGACATGCTGACGCGGCTGCGGGATGTACTAGCCGACCCCGAGCATGGACCGACCGCTGCCGACCGTCTCCGGCAGCGCTACCGGATCATCATGGTGGATGAGTTCCAAGACACCGACCCCATTCAGTGGGAGATCCTGCGCCGCGCCTTCCACCAACACTCCACGTTGATCTTGATCGGCGACCCCAAGCAGGCGATCTACGCCTTCCGCGGCGCGGACGTCTTCAGCTATCTGGATGCTGTTCAGCAAGCCGACCAGGTGAGAAGCCTGGCCGTCAATCGGCGCAGTGACCGGGGGCTCGTCGATGCACTTGATGTACTGCTGGGTGACGCCGCCCTCGGCGACGAACGAATCGCCGTACGCAGGGTGACTGCAGAACACCAACAGCGGCGGCTGGCCGCGCCGGCGGATAAACAGCACGTTGTGGCTCCCATTCGGGTGCGCGTGATGCCACATCAGGCCGATGCCGAGAGGGTGCCGAGTGTCGGGACCGTCCGCCCTCAGATCGTTGACGACCTGGTGGCCGACGTCACAGCACTGCTGGGGTCGGGCGCCGAACTGCATCACCGAGGCTGCGCCCGCTCGGTGCTTCCCTCTGACATCGCCGTTCTGGTACGCAAGAACGAACGTGGCGAGGCGATCCGTGATCGCCTCGTCGCAGCCGGAGTGCCTGCGGTGATGTATGGCGCGAATTCGGTATTCGCCTCGGCGGTGGCAAAGGACTGGCTGATCCTGCTGCTGGCCCTTGAGCAGACCCGACAGCAGTCGGTTCGACAGGCCGCCCTCAGCTGTTTCTTCGGTTGGACCTTCGCCGACCTCGCCTCCGCCAGCGAAGAGAGGCTGATCGAGCTCACACAGCGGATCCGCTGGTGGGGCAAGGTGCTCCAGAGCCGGGGGGTCGCTGCTCTCTTGGAGACTGCAAGCGCCGACGAGCGGATCCCGGAGCGGCTACTGAGCCTCCGCGGAGGGGAACGGATGCTGACTGATCTGCGTCATCTCGGCCAAAGTCTGCATGCGGCGATGACCTCCGCCCAGCTCGGCGTCGGTGCTCTTGTCGAGTGGCTCCGGGCACGGATCTCGGAGGCCAACGAGATCGGTATCTCCGAGGGAACCCGACGGCTGGAGACCGATGCCAAGGCCGTCACGATCTTGACGGTGCACCGCAGCAAGGGTTTGGAGTTCCCGATCGTCTATTTGCCTGAGGCCTGGGATCGGTATGCCAACGGCTCTGACGAGGGTCGGATCCTCCGGCTGCACGAGCCGACGGCGACAAGCAGCGGCGAGTGCGTGCTCGACGTCGGAGGTCGGTACGGTCCCGGCAGACCTGAACGCTTCTCGCGTTATCGCGAGGAAGAGGCCGGAGAAGACCTCCGATTGCTGTACGTCGGCTTGACCCGAGCCCAATGCCAGGTCGTCACCTGGTGGGCCCCATCCTTCAACACGCCAGCCTCGGCGCTACACCGTTTTGTTTCTCGCAAGCCGGCCGACCCGGCCTCACCTAGAGCCGTCTACCCACTCAATGGCGATCTTTTTTCCAGCCGCGAACTCGGACCCGGGTTCAGCGTGGAGATCATGACTGCGCGGGCACCCACCGCCTGGCAGCCGATCACAGTATCTCCACCGTCGCTGAGGGTACGGGCATTCGACCGCGAGCTCGATCTGGCCTGGCGTCGAACCTCCTACTCAGCGCTCACCGCCGCGGTGCACGGCGCCGACGCGCCTGTGCCCGCTGTCGGGAGCGAACCGGAACTCGCCCGCGAGGACGACGAGTCAGCGCACCATTCCGAGCCGCTCGCAGCTGAGGCCTCTCCGATGGAGGACGGCCTGGGTGTGCCGTCGCCCATGCATGATCTGCCGTCGGGGGTCGAGTTCGGTACCGCCGTACATGCAGTGTTCGAACGTGTTGATGCTACGGCTGCCGACCTGCCGGCCGCCCTACGTGAAGCGTGCGCGGTCACCCTGGCGCAAGGTCCAGCCACAGTAATGACCGCCGATGCGCTGGCCAGCGCGATGCTTCCCGCATTCCGTACCCCCCTTGGACCACTCGCCGACGAGCAACGGCTCTGTGACATCCCACGTGGTGATCGACTGCCTGAACTGAACTTTGAGTACCCGCTGACGGGCGGGGACATCACGAACGCCGAGGTCACCTTGGGCATGGTCAGCCCGCTGCTCCGTCGCTACCTTTCCAGCTCAGATCCGTTGGCTGACTATGCCGACCTGCTGGATGACCCCGCTCTGAGCGCGCAAGCCTTACGTGGCTATCTGACCGGCAGCATCGATGCCGTGCTTCGAACTCGCCGCGATGGCCGGCCGCCGCGCTACCTGGTTGTGGATTACAAGACGAACTGGCTGGGCGGTTTCGACGGTGAGCTGCTGAAGGTCGGCGACTACACACCGGCACGGATGGCCGCTGCCATGATGAGCGCCCATTACCCGCTGCAGGCGCTGCTGTACGCCGTGGCTCTACACCGCATGCTGCGCTGGCGACAACCGGGCTATGACCCGGCCGTCCATTTAGGCGGCATCCTCTATCTGTTCGTACGCGGGATGGCTGGTCCGCAGACGCCGCGCGTGGATGGCGTGCCCTGCGGGGTGTTTGGCTGGCGACCGCCAGCTTCGCTGGTCGTCGGGCTCTCCGAGCTGCTGGATGGAGTGCCCTGATGAGCATCCAATCCACGTTCTCAGCAAGGGGGGCGACCCCTTTGGACCCCCGCGCGCTGGTGGCGCAGGCAGCATCGGGTCTGCTTGCGGTGTTCAACCAGGCTGGAATTCTCAATCCGGCGGACGTGCACACGGCGGATGTGGTGTGCCGGATCGGCCGCGACGTCGACGAGCGGGTTCGGCTCGCTCTCGCCCTGACTGTCCGCGCGCTCCGTAATGGGTCGGTCTGCATTGATCTCAGGTCGGTACACACCACAGCCTTCGATGAGGCGGAGACCGTGATCGATATTTCGTCGCTGCCTTGGCCCGAGTCTGACGAGTGGATCGCCGCCTGCAGGGCGAGCCCACTGGTGTCCGACGGCGCTGACAAGCCGAGTGGTCGGCCGCTTCGCCTGGCCTGCGGGCTGCTCTATCTGGAGCGGTACTGGCTGCAGGAGGAGGTAGTTCGGGTACAGCTGCAGCGGCGTTTCGCTGCACCGGCGCCTGACATCGACCAGTCACGACTGGCGGCTGCGTTGCCCAGGCTGTTCGACCACCAGGGCTTGGCACCAGGCGAGGCAGACCGCCAGGAGCTGGCGGTGGCCGTC
>DATEWO010000456.1:0-4105 GCA_035257925.1 Propionibacteriaceae bacterium
GTGACTGCAGAGAAACGAGCCGCGATGAGTCATGCTGGCCATGAGGTACCTGCTGCACACGACCTAACCGAGCACAAGGGCCTCAACGAGGGCGCACTGACGTTCTTCGGCACGCTGATGATCGGCCTCGCCTCGGTGGCACCGGCCTACTCGTTGGCGGCCACGCTGGGTTATGTGGTGATCGAGGACGGCACGCTGGCCCCCGTAGCGGTGGTGCTGGGCTTCATCCCCATGCTGCTCACCGCCTTCGCATACCGTGAGCTGAACAAGGTCATCCCGGACTGCGGCACCACCTTCACCTGGGTGACGAAGGCGTTCCGACCGGGGATCGGCTGGTTCAGCGGGTACGTGCTGACGCTCGCCGGGATCATCGTGCTGGCGAACCTGGCCCAGGTCGCTGCCCAGTACACCTTCCTGCTTCTAGGCGCCGACTCGCTCGCGGAGAACAGGTTTTGGGTGACGGTGCTGGGGATCGTGTTCATCGCGGCCATGGTCTGGGTTTCCTACCGCGGCATCGTGATCGCCGAGTGGCTGCAGAACGTATTGGTCGCCATCCAGTACATCGCGCTGGGCGTCCTCGTGGTGGTGGCCCTTATTGCCGTCGCGGGCCCGAACCGGCCGGAGACTGCAATCCCGATCGAGGCGTCCTGGTTCAATCCATTGGGCTTCTTCGCCGAGGACGGTGGCGGGTTCGCGGCGCTGACCGAGGGCATGCTGCTGATGGTCTTCATCTACTGGGGTTGGGACACGATCCTGTCTTTGAACGAGGAGACGAAGGAACGGGAGAAGACCCCAGGGCGCGCAGCTGTCGCGGCGACGCTCATCCTGGTGGCGACGTACATGCTCACCACCGTGGCGGCGATCTCGTACGCCGGGGTCGGGACCGAAGGCATCGGGCTGGGCAACGAGGAAAACGCCGCCGACGTGTTCAGCGCGATCGCCGAGCCGGTGCTCGGAGACTGGAGCTGGATCGTGCTAGTGGCCGTCCTGGTGTCGGCGGTCGCGTCCACCCAGACGACGATCCTCCCGGCGGCACGCGGCACGCTCGCTATGGGTGTCTACCGGGCGCTCCCGAGCCAGTTCGCGAAGATGAATCCCAAGTTCAAGACGCCGACCGTCTCGACTCTGTTCATCGGTGGCGTCGCCATCTTGTTGTTCGTGCTGTTCAGTCTTCTCGGGGAGAACGCGTATGGCGACGTGGTGCTTGTCATCGGTCTGCAGATCTCCTTCTACTACGGCATAACTGCCTTCGCGTGCGTCTGGTACTTCCGCAAGGACATTGCCCATGGTGGCAAAGACCTGTGGATCAAGGGGATCCTGCCCATGCTGGGCGGACTGATCCTGCTGTTCGCCTTCATCAAGAGCGCGATCGACATGTGGTCGCCCGACTACGGCTACCTGGGCGGCTGGACAGTGCCGGGGACCAGCGTGGAGATCGGCAGCGTGTTCCTGCTCGGCATTGGCTCGATCGTCCTAGGCCTTCCGATCATGTTCTTGCTCGCCCGGCGCCAAGAGCAGAAGCCGTTCTTCCGCGGCGAGTCGCTGCACCACGACACGCCGGTTCTCGTGCCCGATTAGCCAGCGGCGTGCGTGCACGGCCGGCCGCACAGCGTGGCTACGTGCCGCTGAGCGGCGAGTACGAGCCCAGCCCGCAGACGCCTCACCCTGGGACTCACCGAGATGCCAGCATCTCAACGGCCTATAGCGGGGTAAGAGGCTCGCGAGTCTGGGAGAGTTGGCGCATGAGCGGTGATTCGCGCCGTACGGTCAATCTCTCCCGACTGGGACGGCACCATTTCGAAGCCACAAACTCCCGCGGCGGCACATTGTCGTTCGGCATCGCGCAGCGCGGTGAGTTCACTCCGGTGGAGCTGCTGCTGGTCGCCATCGCAGGATGTACGGCGATGGACGTCGACGCGATCACGGTCAAGCGGTCCGAGCCCGACCGCTTTCAGGTCAGCTGCTCTGGCCATTACACCAGGTCGGTGCATGGGAACCACATCACCGATATCGAGGTCGATTTCGATGTCGAGTTCCCCGACAGCGAGGGCGGGCAAGCCGCCGCAGACGTGCTCGAAACAGCGATTCGCAAGTCTCACGACCGGCTCTGCACTGTGACCCGAACGGTCGAACTGGCGACTCCCGTCGACGCTCGGCTACGCGGCGAGTCGCTGCTGCAAGCTGGATCACCGGCCTAATGGTCGACTCAAGGATCCCGCGCGGAACCGCGCCGCACCTGGCCCAGCGCGACCTGGTGTACGCCACACCCGAGCGGACCGACGAATTCTTCGCTGCGGGCATGCGCGCCTTTCACGACGATTACGTCCCCGCCCGCTGGGCGCCGATGCACAAGGTTTTCGAGCCTGAGCGCTGTTTCGGTTTCCAGGTGGATGGACGTTGGATCTCCACCTGTGGCGCGTACAGCAGGAAGCTGACCGTTCCGGGCGGATCGATGCCCGTTGCCGCCGTCACCCTTGTCACGGTGCAGCCGTCCTACCGGCGCAAGGGCCTGCTCACCGAGATGATGAAGCACCAGCTGGATGACATCCAGCAACGCGGCGAGGAGCCAGTTGCCCTGCTATGGGCTTCCGAGTCTGCAATCTACGGCCGTTTCGGCTACGGCCAGGCCTGCCCGCAGGTGCGGCTGTCGGGCAAGACCAAAACGACTGCCTTCCGTCCCGATGTCGATCTTGGCTCCGGTTCGGTCGGTGAGGTGGAACGCGAAGAGGCGATTCCAATCATCAAGTCCCTCCATCAGAACCTCTTGCCAAGGCGGGTGGGCGCGCTGAATCGCAACGACGACTGGTGGGTCGCTAAGTGGCACGATCCCGAACAGTGGCGGCATGGCTCGTCGGCGTACCGATTTGCGCTGCATTACGATCGCCGCGGTCAGCCGGATGGCTACGTGGCATTTCGAGTCAAGAACGATTGGTCAGACTCGGGCGCAGAAGTCCGCGTCGAGGAACTGGATGCAGAGAGCGCGGAAGCACGCGCTGCGCTGTGGCGGTTCGTTCTTGATCTTGATTTGGTACGCAGGTTCGTCAGGCACAACGCGCCCCTGGACGACTCGGTGCGTTACCTGGTCGCCGATCTTCGATCTGTCAAGGCCGAGGATCAGGAGGGGACGTATGCCCGTTTGGTGGATGTAGCGCGCGCACTCGAGGCGCGGCGCTACCTCGCTGATCTTGATGTGACCATCCGAGTCGAAGACCCGCTGCTCACACTCAACACCGGCACCATCCGGCTGGAGACAGGTCCCGATGGCGCCTCGGTAACCCGCGTGACCCGTAGCCGAAGAAGGCCTGATCTGATCATGAACGTGCGCGATCTCAGCGCAATCTATCTCGGTGGGACATCGCTCGCGGCTCTGGTCCGTGCCGGTCTGGTCGCCGAGCGAACCAAAGGTGTTGCCGCAGCAACAGCGGTTGCCTTTGGCTGGTCCCAGCCACCCTTCTGCCCCGATTTTTTCTGAGCTTGTGGCTAGCGCCCAGCGGCGCGGCGCGCGGCCAGCTCGATTTGCGCCGTGCCCAACACGCGCACGATCGCGGCAACCGTCGCCGTAAGCTTCGCGGGATCGGTGACGGTCGGCTTTGCAGGCCACTTGATCAGTATCGCGGCGGGCGTGTCGGGCGGCTGGACTAGCTCAACGGCAAGTTGATCGGATTGGTTGACCGCACCGACCGCCAGGAACCGATCTGAGTCGCTCGACAATGAGTTGTCCACAGGCCTAAGTTTCGCCACGCACTCAGTTTTCCACAGATGAGATAATTTGTCTCTCAATTGGGGAAAAGGCGTCAATTCTATCGGTCAGTAGCACTCGGACGCGCGATTAGATCAATCCGCAGCGCTGAAACGGAAGCGCGTTGCGTCGATATACAGCGTGTTCCAAGCCAGAACCTTGACCGGTTGCAGCCGCCAGGCTCCTTCCTGATACGAGGCAGCCGACTGTGCATAGCCGTACTTCGCCTTGGCCGCCGCGGCAAGTCGTTGTGCAACTGCCCTCGACGGCGTCACCCATTCCGCAACACCTTCGACGATGACTGCCGATTCACCGTCTTCCAGATGCAGCGTCGCACGGCCGTCGCGGCGCAGGTTCTGAATGTGT
>DATEWO010000457.1:0-13445 GCA_035257925.1 Propionibacteriaceae bacterium
GCAGGCGTTCGTCGACTCTGGCGGCACGCTGTCGCACCACCACGCAGTCGGCACTGAGCATGCGGCCTGGCTGGAGCAGGACATCTCGGCGCCTGGCGTGCACATGATCGACGGGCTGTTCACCGCCATGGATCCCGGCAGAAACTTCAACCCCGGCAAGATCATCCCGAAGTAATGGCCTGTGATCATCTCGGCGTACAAGATCACCCCAAAGTGATCGATTTGTGATCATCTTTGCCCCGGTGATAGCCCGTTGAGACGGTGACAAGTCGGCACCTTGCGGGATAGTGTGCTTTGGGTGCTTCCCGCATGATCAACAATCATCATCGATGGTCGCTGTTGGCGATCTTGGGCAGCGCGGTGCTGTTGCTTACGGGAACCGGCCTCTTCTTGATCGTGCGGCACGACGCCCGGGCCACAACATCGCCCCTCCCTCCGTCCGGGGAACCGCCGCCGGCCTCATCCCCGACGCCGCTAGAGACCGACCCGCGGTGGAGCGACTGGGATGATCTTGGTGGCTCATTCAACGCCGGACCGAGCGTAGCGTCGTGGAGCGCTAACAGGCTGGATGTCTTCGCCCGAGCCGGCCAGACCATGCTGCACCGGGCATACGACGGCAGGAAGTGGCACCCGCCTGAGGATCTCGACATCGCGGTGTCCACTTGGGGTCCGGATCGGCTTGACCTCTTCTGCAAAGGAGACGACAACACCCTTGATCTTCGCTTGAACCCGGAATAGGCGGTCCGCACAGGGGATGGGACCTACCCGTGCGGGGAAACACGGGACCGGCCGATGCGTTGGGCCTATTCCGGGCAGCATGAGACCCCAGTTCAAGGTACTCGCCAGTTGAGTATTTAGTGCGAACTTGCATGCACTGCAACCAAACAGTGGCCAACAATTGCCCTTTGCTCATGATTCCCCGGCTCAGTGCCGGCAACCTACGTTCGCGTACCTTTCAGTCGCTCTGCATGGGTTGCAACGTGTGCAAAGCGTGAAGAACGTACGTGAACCTAGATTTCGACTATTACATTCAGACCTGTGGCTCTTTCGGTACGGACCATCGAGGCGGAGCGGCACCGTGAGTTCAACGCCGCCCAACCCTCGGTGAGCTTCCTCCAGACGCCAGCGTGGGGGCAGGTCAAGAGTGAGTGGCGTAGCGAGTCGATCGGCTGGTTCAACGGCGCCGATGGACCTGTCGGCGCGGGACTCGTGCTCTATCGACAGCTTCCCAAGATCAAGAAGTACCTTGCGTACTTGCCGGAGGGTCCGGTCATCGATTGGACCGGACCCGACATCGGGGAATGGCTGAGGCCTCTGGCTGATCATGTGCGTTCCGCTGGTGCCTTCGGCGTACGGATCGGCGCGACGGCGATTGCCCGGCGCTGGAGCGCCGAAACCATCAAGGCGGCGATCGCTGACGAGCGGGTCACCCGGCTCAGCGAGGCGATCCCCGACCAGATCAACCACGAAACCACGCGCACCCGTAACCGACTCCGCGAACTCGGCTGGCGACCGCCGGAAGAGGATGAGGGTTTCGCTGCTGGGCAGCCACGGTTCGTCTTCCAGCTGCCGATCGCCGGGCGGACACCCGACCAACTACTCGCTGGGATGAACCAACTGTGGCGACGCAACATCAAGAAGGCCGCTAAGGCCGGAGTCGTGGTGAAACGTGGCACCGGTGATGATCTGCCCGAGTTCCATCGGCTCTATGTCGAGACTGCTGAACGTGATCATTTCAGACCACGACCGCTGTCGTACTTTCAGATCATGTTCGACGCCCTGCTGGCCGAAGATCCCGATCGAATTCGGCTCTACCTGGCCCACCATGAAGGCGACCTGGTCGCTGCGACCACCTGGGTACGAGTCGGCCAGCACACCTGGTACTCCTACGGCGCGAGCTCAACCGAAAAGCGCGAGGTCCGCGGCTCGAACGCCGTGCAGTGGAAGATGATCACCGACGCATTGGAGGCCGGTGCAACCATCTACGACCTGCGTGGAATCACCGAAGGACTGGAGGAGGACGATCCGCATCTGGGCCTGATCCAGTTCAAGGTCGGTACTGGAGGTGAGGCGGTGGAGTACCTGGGTGAATGGGACCTCCCCCTCAATCCGTTGCTGTACAAGGCTTTCGACCTCTACATGAAGCGTCGGTGATGAACGCCCCGATGAATGTCCCACTGAGTGTCAGGGCATTGACGAGATGAGCGGTGTGACCCTGCGGCTGGACGCGGAGCGTTGGCGGGAGCACCTGCGGACCGTGAGGGGCGCGACCCCAGGCATCGTCCCGGTGATCAAGGGCAACGGCTACGGGTTTGGCCTGCGCCGGCTGGCCGAGGAGTCGGTGACTCTGGGAGCGGACACGGTCGGAGTTGGGATCCCGTCCGAAGTCGGCATCGTACGGGAGGCGTTCCCGGGTGATGTGGTGATCTTGAACCCGTGGGATCCGTCGAGTGAGCTCGCCGGGGAACTGGCCACGGACCCATCGGTGATCACTACCGTGTCCCGACTGCACGACTTGGAACTGTTAGCGGGGCGTGGTGATCGGCCACGAGTCGTTGTCGAGATACTCACCTCGATGCAACGCCACGGGATCCGGCCCGACGATCTTGGTCAGGTCGCGGCCTTGCTCCCTGGGGTCCAGTTCGAAGGTTGGACGATCCACCTGCCGCTGCACGCCGACGGTCGCTACGCCGAAGCTGAGCGGCTGGGTCATGCTGCCCTTGCTACGGCGCCCGGAACACTGTGGTTTTCCCATCTCCCTCCGGAGGAGACGGCGGCGTTGGCGCGTCAACTGGGTGGCGCAGACGCGGACCCTGTCCCAGTTCGACAGCGGGTCGGCACGCGGCTCTGGCTGGACAGAGCATCCCGCAGCACCACCGCGACGGTGCTGGATGTCCATGAGATCAAGCGCGGCGAGCGGGCCGGCTATCGGCAGCGCGTCTGTCCGGCCGATGGCTGGATCGTCGTTGTCGCCGGCGGCACCTCTCATGGCATCGGCATGGAGGCACCAACCTCGGCCAAGACGGTGCGGCATCGGGCGATCGCGTTCGCCACGGGTTCTCTGGCGGCTGCTGGGCTGGCACTCAGCCCGTACACGATCAATGGCAAGAAGCGCTGGTTTCTGGAGCCGCCCCATATGCAGTCCAGTCAGGTTTTCCTACCGCGCAAGGAGCGGCCGCCTCGGATCGGGCAGGAGATTCCCGTCGAGTTGCGGCTGACTACGGCGACGGTCGACTGTATTGCGTGGAAATAGCTCTGAAAAGGGCGGTCAGTCACCCTCGAAGCTTGGCGCGCAGCTGGTCGGTGTCATCGGCAGTCCAACCCATCTTGATCAACATCGGCAACACTCCCCCGAAAGTGTCATCGATGTACCGCAAGAAGCTGATCATGGTCTCGGGGTGGCTGAAGTGTGAGGAAATGGACCGACCCTTGAGGTTGTCGGCGTAGGTCGACGAGGCGAGCAGACGACGGACGACGTGCTCGGTCCGCTCCGAACTCGCCGCGTAGTCGTCGATGATCGCTTGACGTTCGGCCTCGGCCACCGATAGGGCCAGCGCGACGAGGGTGCCAGTCCGATCCTTGCCCGCGGCACAGTGAACCAGCGCCGTACCCGGCGCTCGAGCGACCGTGCGCAGCGCGGCAAGCACTGAGTCCGGACGATCGACCAAGTAGGAGAAGTAAACCGAAGCGACGGCGTCGTCCAGTTCGACACTGGGTTCGAGGTCGATCCACGGCAAGGCCTCTTCAGGCAGCACCTCGGGGCGTACGTCGGGCTTGGTCTCGCCCACTCCGTACTCCCACTCCCGAAAGAACGAAAACTGGTGGATCCGGACATCTGAGCCGACGAGCGGGCCGGGCCCCTCGTGTTCGGCCTCGTAGTCGCTCCGCAGGTCGACGACATCCGTCAGGCCCAGCCCGAGCAGCTGATCCACGTCAGAGGTGGTGAGTGTCTGGAGGTTGTCCGACCGCAGCAGCCGACCAGGAACGATTTTGCCGCCGTCGGTGGTCGGAATCCCCCCGACGTCGCGCATATTGGCTAAGCCGTCGAGGTCAATCCACATCCGTTCCACCCAGTCAGGGTAATAGGCAGGATATGCGCCCTGAGCCTGTCGAAGGGCAACTGGTGCGCTTCGACAGGCGCCGTCCTGAGCTCGTCGAAGGGCTCAGCGCACATTCGACTGATTGGATGGCGATCAGATGGACCTGCTACCGGGAGTACGCCTTGATCTTGAGCGGCAGGCAGGCCAGGCGGGTCCCGGCCCATCCGACGGGTTTGCCGGTTTCGGCCTCTTTCTGAGTCGGAGATCCGTGGAACACAATCGAGCGCTCCCCCGTCTTCGGGGCGAATGGCACGTTCGCGGTGGCCCGCGATTCTCCTTCAGAATTCACCTTAAAGTCCAGCCAGACCTCGGTTTGATTGTTAATAACCTCAAACGTCGTCGTTCCGGGAATAACGGGCGTGATGTTGTAGTGAGGTCCTGCCGCGCTCCCATCGCCGGGTACACATGCATCTCGATGCAGATGTGCGCCGTACTTGACACCCTCACTGTCGCTAATTCCCCTGACTTGCACCCTGAAGTAGCTGCTGTCACCGAAGGCAACCATCATGGCCGTCGCCTTGGCGCCCTTAAATACCTCGGGGGTCGTCGTGAAGTCGGTCAGCTCACCGCTGTAGTAGCCCCAGCTCATACTCGACCCTCCGGTCCCCTCGCTTCTCGACCCGGTCAGAGCATGCGCGGACGCAGCGGTGGAGGTAAGAGCAAGTGCGGATAACGCAACGACAGCAACGGCCGCCTTACGGAAACGAGCCACGATTTCCCCTTTAAGAGACTTGAATGATCCAGGTCTCAGGCAGGGGCTCCACTAGGTCACTGTGTCCCCGACCGAGTCACCAGGCGTCAGCATAGGTGATCCAACGCCGGCCCGCCGGAGTTTCGAGTTATCTCAGATAAGTGATCTAGCTCGCCCAATGGCCGGTGAAAAACAGCCAGCTCCACCACACCATGAGCACAATTTCGACAGCGAACGCAGCCCCGACCAGCATCCGATGAGCAAGCGGAGAAACCCGCGATGGTCCCGCCACCCAGCGACCGAGCATGATCCATAACGGGAACCAGAGCAAGGTGGCGCGGTTGACCGAGAAGAACCAATACGACATTGAGAAAGCGAGCACCTGCACCCCGACCCAGCTCGCCTCTGCCCACATCGTGCGCTCCGCCCCCATCGGCGACTTCCTCGCGCGCAGGCTGACCACGATGCACCAGACGGTGACTGCAACGCCGACCGCCATCGAGATCATCTCGGCGCGGAACACCGCGGCCCACCACGGATGATGGGGAAACGCCCCAGGCAGGACGGCGGGGATGGTGTTCAAGAAGGACTGCCAGGGCCAGGTCAGCTCGCGTACCCAACCGGTGGTCTGCGCGTGATACCACGCCGTCCAGCTCCCGGTAAGGGCATACAGATACGTCGCAAAGCCCATGATCACCGACGCGGGAATCAGCATCAGCGCCGCGCGGCGCAGCTTGACAGCAAGCGCATTGTGGCTGGTAAAGATCATCACGAGCAGCGCGCCGATCAGGAAGAGTCCTGATACCCGCACCGTGCACGCGATTGCCGTCAGCGCGATGGCGGCCAGCCAGCGGTCGGACCGTGCCCGCTCCCAGGCCCAGAAGGCGACGGCGCAAAACAGAGACTCGGTGTAGGGCACCATCGTGAAGACGGCGGTCGGGGCAAACAGCCACGCGACGGCCGCCCACGTCCCGCCGAGCCGGTACAGCGCCGCCGCTGCGACGGCAGAGCACGCCGTGGAAAGGACCACTCCGCCGATCACGACCGGCACCCCCAACTGACCGAACAGCGACAAGATCAGCGGCCAGCCCGGGAAGAAGGCCATCAAGGTGCCGTTGGGCTCGGAAAGGTAGCCGCCGTCAGACAACCTGGCGAAGTGCTGCACGTCCCAGTTGCTCACCATATCGGTGAGTGTCCGGTGCTGCACGACAGCGAGCAGCAGCGCGACGCCGACGATCAGGCCCCGGCTCGCCAGCCACGCCTGGATCACGATCCGTCCCGGCGACGAGGTGATCTCAGCTGGTGCTGCTACTGGCCGGGCAACGTCCTGCAGCATTAGGCATTCCGCCTTGGGACCGTGGAGCCACTGAACACCTGGAACCAGCGGGGGTCTGTCGCCTGATCAAGTACGCCGCCCGTGGGATCGTCGACACCCTCCTGCCGTACCGGATCATGCTCGGGCCGCAACGCATCCCTGACCACCATGATCACCACCCAACCTTGGGTGCACAACCTGATCACGACCGACAGCCAGTAGATCCGGTCAGGCGAGCTGTCACCCGGTGTCAGGAAACCGCCAAGGTGCCACCAGATGGCAACGAAATAGATCAGCTCACCTGCGGTGAAGATCAGCCAGTCGCGCCACTTGGGGCGGGCCAAGATCATCAGTGGCAGCAACCAGAGAACGTACTGCGGTGAATACACCTTGTTGGTCATCACGAACGCGGCAACGACGAGAAACGCCATAGCACCGAACCGTGGCCGCCGAGGTGCGCTGACGATCAAACCCAAGATGCCCACACAGCCGAGAGCGAACAGCCCGGCGCTGACCCAATTGAGCTGAGGAACCGGCCAGCCAGCTAGAGACAGCACGTACCAGATCGAGCCCAGGTCGCCGCCGCGCTCACTGTTGAACACCCAGAAACTGCGCCACGCATCTGGCGCAAGCAGCAGCACTGGAAGGTTGACCAGACCCCAGCTCACGAGGGCAGTGGACAAGGTCATCACGAAGTCGCCCATTCTTTTGGCTCGCAGGCAGAGCAGGAAGAGCGGGCCGAGTATCAAGGCCGGATACAGCTTGGCCGCCGCGCCCAGCCCAAGCATGACCCCGGCCAGACCAGGCCGGCGTCCGGCCCAGCAAGCCATCGCGAGGGCGGTCAAAGCCACCGGCAGCATGTCCCAGTTGATCAAGGCAGCAGCGGCGACGCAGGGCGACGCAGCCAGCATCATCGCGTCCCAGGGTCGCCCGGCCGGCGTCCGAACCAAGGCCCACAGCGCGACCAGGAACAAAGCGCCCAGCAGCACCGTGTTGACGTCGACGAAGATCAACGTGGAGTCGACCCGTTGCTGATCGGTTAGCTCGGTCCCCTGCATGCCGCCGAGCGCGCGGGTGATCAGACGCTCCAGTTCCAGAAACCAGCCGGTGAGCACTGGATACTCCAGAACCGGGTAGGCGCCGAAGTCGAGATAGGGAGTGTTGCCTTGCTGTAAGCCGCGGCCGACGTACAAGAGGCCGATATCGGAGTAGCACAAGTACTTGAAATGGTCGGGTGGAGGCTGGCCGGCGACGGTGATCCGGCACGGCAGGCGGAAGACAACTCCGCTCAGATAAACCAGAGTGCCGACCAGCAGGGTGACCCGCAGCGGGTTCCACCAGGCCCAACCAACAGCGGCATAACGTCCCAGAGGCCCACCGATTCGCTGGCTGACTGTGCTGACGAAGCCGTCAGTCGCCGATGGCAGGATGTTGGTGGATCGGGCCCCGATCCCGACAGTCGGGCTTCTGCTCAACCTGCGCCGCCGGTGGGAGTCCCGCTGGGGGTCCTCCTCCAACGGGGTGGTAACTTGCCGCCGCCTCCAGGACCTCCGCTGCTCTGCGTCGCGGTTGGGAACGGTTGCCGCCTCCACTTGCGCTTGAAGCGGGTTGGGGTCGGCTCCTGGTCAGGAGTCTTGACGCGTGTCGGCTCCTCAGTCGGCTCGAGGGTCTCCTGCATCGTCGGATCGGGCTGCGGAACCTCCTCCCGGTTGACGTACGCCGGGCCCGGGAAATCCTTGACGGCCTGCCCTTTGGTGGCCGTTTTCATGTAGTCAGCCCAGGTCAGGGCTGGATAGGTGCCACCGAAGAACGTGCTGTCACCGGGGCGGGCGTATTTGTCCAGATCGCCATTCCCGTCGTTGCCCGCGACGTACATCACCGCCGTCGCGATTTGTCTGGTGTACGCCACGAACCAGGCTGAGACGACATCGCTCGAGCCGTCGTCGTTGGTTCGGTCCTTGGTGCCCGTCTTACCAGCGACAGGTCGTTCGAGTGTCTGCACAGCCCGGCCGGTGCCCTGCTCGACCACATGGGAGAGCGCGAACGTCACATCGTGCGCGATGTCCTCAGTGACCGCACGCTTCTTCTCAGGCTGCGCCTGGTAGATGACATTTCCTTTTCTGTCGCGGACCTCGCGTACCACATGATTCGCCACGGAGACGCCGTCATTGGCGAAGGTCGCATAAGCGCTCGCCTGGGCGAGTGGACTCACCTCGGCGGTCCCCAGTGGGACGCGGTAGTTGTTGTCCCAGCCGGGGCCCTTGGGGGCACCTGCGGCCTGGGCCATCTTCATGATCTTGCGCGGGCCATTGTCCATCTGGCTGGTGAGGTCAACGAAAGCGGTGTTGATCGACTCAGCAGTCGCCTTGATCAGATCGACCGAGGAGCCGTATTGATTGCTGAACTCGTTGCGGACCGGTCTCGACTCACCGGGCGGGGTGAAGCTGTTGCCATTGAACCGGGAGTACAGGCTGTAACCGTCCTTCAGCCCGGCGGCAAGGGCGTAGGCCTTGAACGTGGAGGCAGTCGGGCGAGGGGTGGTGGCCCAGTTGCGGGAGTTCTTGACAAAGTCTGGTCCGCCGTACAGGGCAATGACTTCACCGCTGTTCACATCGACCGACGCTAGCGCGGCGTGCAGCTTGGATGCCTTCCGTCCGACGGCCCGCGCGGACCGCTTGGTGTACTTCTGCGCTGCCTTGACAGCGGCTTTTTGGGCGTCCTCATCGAAGGTCGTGATGATCTTGAGGCCGCCACCGCTGATCTGTGACGAGTCCAAGCCGGCGGCACTGAGTTCGCGCTCGACCATCTTCATCAAGAAGCCGTTAGGACCGCCGTATCGCTGGTTGCTAGGCGTTTTGGGGAATTTCGGCAGCCGCTGGGCGAACTCGGCTTCCTGTACTGGGGTGATGTTGCCCATCTCGGTCATCGAGTGCAGGACGTAGCGGTAGCGGCTGAGGATCCGGCCGTGATCATCATCGTCGCGCGGGTCGTACATGCTCGGATTGTTGACAACTGTGGCCAGGAAGGCGGCCTGCGGAACGGTGAGCTTCTTCGCGTCGATCCCGAAGTACTCCTTGCTAGCTGCCTGCAGGCCATACGCGCCGTGCCCGAAGTAGATCGTGTTGAGATAGCCCGCCAGGATCTCCTCTTTACTCATCTCCTTATTGATCTTGTACGCGAGGAAGAGCTCACGGAACTTGCGGGTCAGCGTCTGGTCGGAATTCAAGTACAAGATCTTGATGTACTGCTGAGTGATGGTTGAGCCGCCCTGGATGTCACCGCCGCGGGCGATTGTCCAGGCAGCGCGGACCATGCCGCGAATCGAGATGCCTCTATCAGTCCAGAAGGAGCGGTTTTCAGCCGCCACCGCGGCCTGCTTCATCGTCTCCGGCATCTTCTCGAACGTCAGCGGGATGCGGTTTTGGATGGCGAAGTTGCCCAATTCGCTCTTGCCGTCGTTGTAGTAGACGAAGGTCGTCGCGGTCTTGAACTCGGCGTTGGCATCGGGACGGGTTGTCGTGGTGTAGCCGATGACAACGACGGCGGTGGCGCTGATGAGACTGAGGGCGGTCAGGGCCCCGATCGTGATGAGGATGCCGCGTGCCCACTTCCGGCCGCGTCCAGCCGAGTCGTGGCGCGCGCGAGCGCCTTGGGGCTGCCATTCGACAGGTCCCCAATGGGGATCAGCCATAGATGTCCTCTACCGTCTGCTGGCGACGGGGAGGCTTGCGCTTCACCCCGTCACCCAGAAGATAGGAAAGGATCATGTGGTTCCAGCCGCAGGCTGGGCAAACTTCGACGACCACGACCTTGAACTCCCCGAACTCGTGTGCCATCTCTTCCAATTCAGTGGTCCGCTTGATCCGGCCGGAGTACTGGCCAAGCTGGTCACCGAACACATAATGCAGGTTGACCAGATAGTCCGACTCGCAGACTGGACAATTGACGTTCGCCGGCTCGCCGTGATGCTTAGCCGCCCGGATCAGCATAGGGTCAGCGTCACAGGCCTCTTGCCGAGCGAGCCTACGACCAGGGCGCCGCAGCGCCTGGAGCGTGGAGCGTCGCTGCAGCGCGTAGTCGATGACTTCGCGCTGGGACCACATGGGCAACAGCGTACGTGGACTCTGGCGAGAGGGCGACCCTGCGCGATCTTTCGCCGAATGGTCCCAGGCTGGAACTTATGGCGCGGTCGAGCGTGTGCCTTGCGTTCTCAATCCCATTGAGTCACTTCGCTTCGTTTGCTCGGACTCCGCATTATTCCGGATGTCCACCGGGAGCGTCTGAGGACAAACTCCCTCGAGACCTTCTGAAAGGCTTCTGCATCCTCCTGGAGCGTGGTCATGCAAGCTTCGTAACCGTAGAACCGGAAATCCTGATCTTGGCGCTGGTGTCGTTGTTTGTGTTGTTGGTCTCGGCAAACCAGTTCTGAGGGTCGGTCTTGACGCGCACCCTGTAGTTACCGTCTGGGAGGCCGTTGATCTTGATCCACTGCTTGGCAAGCCCTGCACCGTACTTGTCAGCCCAACCCACGCTGATACCGGCCTTGACGTTCACAGAGGCCCGTGTTCCGCAGCCTGTGTACTGCTTGGTTTGGGGAGCGTTGGGAAGCGACAGGTTGTAGGTCACGACGTCTAGGAAGCAGAAGCCAGTCTTAGCTCCGGAGCCCACCGAAGGACCTTCTGAGCCGTCTGCGTTGATCCTGTGGATCGAGAACTCCTGCAGCTTGAAGACGTGCCAGTGATCGTGGCCGTCTCCAGCGTTGTAGAACCCTTTGGTGCCGGGGGCTTGTACCCTGCGGTAGACCCCAGAAGTGTTGAAGATGCGCTGTTCAACCTTCATCTGGGCTGTGGTCGTGTTGGGCCGATACATGCGAATCTCAAACTTGCCGGGCCCTGCGTTGGCAATTCGGGTAGAGAACCGCAGACGCTTCTCACCGTTCGAGGCGTTCTCGATGCGGAAGTCGGCCAGCGCAGGAGACCTGAGGTCTGGCAGCACGTCCGTGGCTGCCTGGGCTGGTGCGACCAGGACAAGGCCCACAATAAGAGCTAGCCCTGAAATAATGATGCCTAGTGTTTTCTTCATTGGTCCCCCGGGTGTAAGTCGGATGTTGAGCTTAGATGCTGTTCGAGTGCGGTGCTGAAAGTATCGAGAAAATTCTGAGGTCGGTCATCCGAGCTCCAACCTGCTTCCACAGTCAGCTATCGAAAAGACGGCATGTGGCTTCATACTGGCGCGGAGTCTCAGAAAGATTCGCCTTCATCTCAGCCGCAAACCGCGTCCAAATTCTCGTTTCCTGGATGCCCCTTGCAGGCCCCGACCGCGTTCAAGCACCTAGGTGAAGGTTTCTTGTAGGTGAGGAACGATCTCTGACCAGTCATCCCGGCCAAAGCTGACAGAAATCCCGACCCAGGCGTGTCGAAAGAGCTCCTTATCGCCCTTGCTCAAACGCTCAAGCCGCCGGCATCAACAGCGGCGTCGGCCCGCTGGCACGCTAGGTGCCCATGCCTACATCTCGTAAATGCCGGCGTAAACGTTGATCACCATATCCGGCCCTGTCGCCGAGATCCCTCCCTCGGCGATACAAACGAGGTCGTTCAGCCAACGGTAGCTTTCGTGATCTGACTCGAACCAGCCGACAAGGTTCTGCCGTCCCGGCTCATCGCCTTCAAAGATCGTTCGACCGCGAAACTCGAAGAGGATCGATGCGCCATCTTGGGTAGTGATCAGGCCGCGCACATTCGGCAGCATGCGACCATCCGAGCGCCGCCGTGGATAGTTCGACCAGACCACGGTGCCTTCAATCCGACCGGTCGCGGTCCCACGGCCTTCGCCATAAGCAATCCCCTCCTCGCTCCCATATGGGCTAACAATGGTGAATCCATCTGCCCCGACGCGACCATGCTCGTCGTAGCTCCAACGGAAAACCGAGAGGGGTTCGAGACGCACATCGGCACCATATCCCGCAGCCGTTGCGGGCTAGCTTCTTGCTCCACTATGACGAATAGAACGCTGGACCCGTCCGGGCTACGAGAGGAGGATTGAAGTCCCGCAACGGCAACCGAGAAGCCGCTACCCAGGCACACCGGTAGCCACCTTGAGGAGGTGGTTTTCCCGCTTACCCTCGTCAACATATACGCCGCCACAGCAGGCTCGCGGTTCACGCTGGCGGGCCGCGACACCGAGACGGAGTATCAACGCCATTACGAACAAACTCGACCTACGCCACCCGGCATCCATCAGACGCTGGAACCTGCTTTTGACCAGTTAATTCTCGCCCTTCTCCTGCATAGCTGACAGGTATCTCCGCTTTCCGTCTTTAGTTACGTGCCAGCGGCGACTTGACGCATCTGAGAACGAGATAGTTGCGATGTATTATCGGCCAAGCGATCTTGGGTCGAATGGCGCTGCCTTCTGCACGCTGGCTCGATCGCTATCTTCTCAATAGGTGCTCAAGTAGCACGTCGCGTAATACGCTGGCGCTCGGTCGTCGGTGGGTTCCTCCTTAGAATCCTCTTTGCAAACGTTGCGCCATGTTGGTGGGCCTAACCATCACGCCTACCTGGTAAATCGGCTGGTCTGAACAATTGCGCACGGCAATGCGCTATGTATAGCCCGCGATCCAGTGCGTCACGATAACTTGTTGGCTTGTTCGGCGTTCTTGTCCAGGCACTCGCGCTGGAACAGCGGGAACCAGAAGAACAGCGCGCCCACCGTGCCAATATCTCCCGCCCACTGCGCCAGGTTCCCTGACTGGTCTATGCCCATCCACGGAACGCGTCCCAGGCGTCCCTGAGCCACTTCACACCGGGAGTCGAGGACGAAGCGCTTGCGCTGCGCCTCTTCACGGACTGCGGTCGTGTGGGTTGGAAGCCCCTAACCGCGACGCGACGCGGGGCGCATTCTGCTCCAGGACGTGGCCGTGTGTCCAAGCTGTTCGGGCAAGCTTCGATTTCGATCACCGCTGATGTGTATGGCCACCTGATCGGTACGGTTGCATCGGATACGGTGGACGGGGCCGCTAACCTGATCGCACACAGTGCACGCACTTGAGGGTGTGAACGCTTGCTGAACGACCCGAGGCGGAGGTCAAAAGCCCTCCGACCAGGGCCAATAGTGACCACGGGGCCATGGCGCAACAGGTAGCGCACTTGCTTTGCAAGCAAGGGGTTAGGGGTTCGA
Organism: Propionibacteriaceae bacterium; assembly: GCA_035257925.1. Lineage (GTDB taxonomy): Bacteria > Actinomycetota > Actinomycetes > Propionibacteriales > Propionibacteriaceae > Microlunatus. The sequence goes on from DATEWO010000457.1 coordinate 13,286, forward strand.
GTCCCCTTGGCTCCACCCTAGTCAGAGCCACTTTCCAAGGCTTCGGTGAACCCGTTTCGGCTTGAGTACAGCAACAAAGTACAGCAACGACGGCGCCGCTCAACGGCCTTCAAGTTCCTCGCCGAGGCGCTTTAACGCCCTCGAAGTGGCGTCACTGGTG
>DATEWO010000458.1:0-4429 GCA_035257925.1 Propionibacteriaceae bacterium
GCAGCCACATAAGCGGCGTAGTCGGCTGGATCGGATGCCAAGATCGCAAGATCTGCATCGCACAGCAGTTCCCCCTCGGGATCTCGCGGTCCTGGTAGGTGGATCTCGGTCAGCCGCACCAGCCGCGCGATCTGATTCAGATCCTCCTGCTCCAGCCCGACCCGGCTCAGCTCCCGCAGCGCCAGCCGCGCTGAAGCCTCCTCGTTGCTGATCTGGCCGGCCGGGATGGCATAGACAGCATCGTGGAACCATGCAGCGAGCCGCACCAGAAAGATGTCATGATCATCGGCTAGCTCGTCGATCATGGTCAGCACATGGAGCAGGTGCTTGGTGGTGTGATAGCGCCGGTGCGGTTCGCTGTAGCGAGTGATCAAGTTCTCCCCCAGCTCCTGCTGCCGCGGCAGGGTGGCGTTCCAGCGCGCCAGCAGTTCGGACTTCTGATCATCAGTGGGCATTGGGTCCTCCTCGATCTGGGCGCCTGGAGTCGGTGAGGTAGCGCGTCGGAATCGGCACTACGCGACGTCGATCCCAGGGCCGTTGCCACCCGGCAAGATCGAGTACGCCATCCAGCAGGTGGGCAGTCAGCCCCCAGATGAGATGTCCGTTCACCTCAAAAGCGGGGCCGGTATAGCCCGACGGATGCCGGACCCGGGCCCGATGCGCCGGATCAGTGAGTACCGAGACCGGCACGATATCGATCGATGCCGCTTCTCGGGAATCCATCACCGCGACAGGGCTAGGTTCTCGCCACCAGGCGATCACCGCAGTGACATCAAACCCACTCACGTCTACGTACGCCGGCGGCAGCACACCGAGCACGTCGATGCCGCTCCGGTCGAGGCCGGTCTCCTCGGCAGCCTCACGCAGTGCGGTGTCAGCCAGATCAAGATCATCAGCATCAGCAGCACCGCCAGGGAAAGCAATCTGTCCCGGGTGGGTACGCATGCCGGCGGCCCGCTCAATGAACATGATCTCCGGACCCGCCGGGCCCTCACCGATCAAGATCAGGACTGCGGCTGGCCGGGCCCCGATTCCTGGCCGAATGGCGACTACCTGGGCCAGCCTGGACTGCTCGGAGAGTGCGTCGGTCAGCGTGTCGAGCCACTCAGGCCGCTCCGCCTGCGGATCGGTCATGGAGTGACCCCAAGATGCTGGACCGCAAGGTCGCGAATCTGCGCCGCCGATCCGAATGGACCGGCGTGGCGATAGGCGATCGTGCCGTCCGGGCGGACGAAAAAGGTCTGCGGTGGGCCAGTGATTTGCAACTCGGTGCGCAGCACGACATCGGGATCTGCCAGTTGCGGGTAGGTCCAGGTGGACAGTTGCGCGAACTCGATAGCCAGATCTGGTCGCGGGTCGGCGTGGTCGATTCCGATGATCATCAGCTGGGAGTCATTTGCCGCCGCCACCTCGGCCAGATACGGAGCTTCCTCTCGGCAGGGTCCGCACCACTGCGCCCACACGTTGATCATCATGGGCCTACCGCGCAGCCCGGCGAGCCGCACCTCACGGCCGCCGCCGAGACACGGTAATACCACGTCAGGCAGTCCCGACGGCGCGGCCGCGACATCGGGATCGGACCGTGGACAGTCAGCAATCCCCGCAGCCTTCTTCATAGCCGCAAGATCGGCTGTCACCTCTGGCGTCGGCACGGCCTCGGTCGGCGCCTCGACGGGCGTTGCCGGCTGGGCGGGCGCTGGAGACCCGGTGCAACCCGCCAACACCAGCACGAGTGCGGCGACTGCCGACATGAGCCGGCCACGTCCCCTCATCATCCCCGCGGCTCCCGGACCAGCTTGGCGGCTTTGATCGGGTCGGTCTCTCCTTCCCCGAACGAGGGGCACCAGCGAGCAATCGGGCAGGCGCCGCACGCCGGATTCCGTGCATGGCAGCGCCGGCGGCCGTGCCAGATGACGTTGTGGCACAGCTGGGTCCAGTCTCTTGGGGGAAAGAGTGCGGCGACGGCAACCTCGACCTTGTCGGGGTCGGTCTCGGTGGTCCATCCGAAACGGCGAACGAGCCGTCCGAAGTGAGTATCGACAGTGATGCCTGGAATGCCGAAGCCATTGCCGAGTACCACGTTGGCGGTCTTGCGGCCGACGCCGGGGAGAGTCACCAGGTCTTTCATACGCTTAGGCACTTCACCGCCATAGCGCTCGGTCAACGCCGCCCCAAGTTTGATCAGGGTGTCGGTCTTGGCTCGAAAGAAGCCGGTGGGCTTGATCAGCTCCTCCAATTCCTCCCGGTCGGCAGCGGCGTACGCGACGGCGTCGGGATAGCGGGCGAAGACCAGCGGCGTGATCAAGTTGACCCGCTTGTCGGTGCTCTGTGCCGACAAAATGGTGGCAACGAGCAGCTCGAGCGGGTTGGTGAAATTGAGCTCAATATGGGCGTCGGGATAGGTGGCCGCCAGGATGCGGTTCATAGTACGGGCGCGGCGTACCAGTGCTGTACGGGACTTGTCGTAGGCGAGAGTTACGGCCGAATCCGCGGCATCGGGAGTTAACTCGGCTGCGCCGCCTGACCTGCTCGAACTCATGCCCTCACACTAGTTCAGCGCCACCTTCTGGCCCCTGACGTTCCTCGGCATTCAACGGTAGCCTTGCCCTCGATGGGCGAACCGTGATCAGGGAGGCACGCGTGGATCCGGAAGTCTTGAAGAAGGCACCATTATTTGCCGGACTGGAAGACGAAGCCGCGACCGCACTCTCCTCTGCCATGGGAAAGCTGTACCTCAACAAGGGCGACGTGCTCTTCCACGAAGGAGACTCTGAGGACCGGCTCTACATCGTGGTCAGTGGCAAGATCAAGTTGGGACGCGCCGGATCGGCGGGGCGGGAGAACCTGCTAGCAGTGCTCGGGCCTGGCCAGATGTTCGGTGAGCTGTCGGTTTTCGATCCAGGACCGCGCTCGACCACCGCTACGGCCGTCACGGCCTGCGAGCTGCGGACCTTGGAGCACGACGAGCTGATTCCATGGCTGACCGATCGTCCGGAGGTGGCTCAAGGTCTGCTCAGCCAGCTTGCCGCGCGGCTCCGCCGAGCCAATGATGTGGTCGCCGATCTGGTCTTCTCCGATGTTCCCGGCCGGGTTGCGAAGCAGCTCTTGGAGCTGGCCCAGCGGTTCGGCGACAAACGGGACGACGGCATGCACGTACATCATGACCTCACCCAGGAGGAGTTGGCGCAGCTGGTCGGCGCCTCACGAGAGACGGTCAACAAGGCTCTGGCCGACTTTGCGGCCCGCGGCTGGATCAGGTTGGAGCCTCGCTCCGTCACCATTCTCGATGTTGAGCGAGTAGAGCGCCGCGCCCGCTAGGCGCTGTGCCGAAACCTACGTGCACGTAGCTTGCCGTCGGTCTGCACACGTTGCAACGCATGCAGACCGTCAGCAAGCTGTGTAGACCCGCAAGCCCGGGCCGGCTGAAGATTCGGAGCCACGGAGAGGCCGGGACGTGACCCCGGCTCGCGCGTTCAACCTTTACGGGTACGGGCGAGCCGGGAAGCGATGACGCACACTCACCATCAGGTGGCGCCGAGAGTCACCTCAGCGGTTTGCGGTGAGCCGCCGTCGCGGATGAAGGTCACCGTGACGGTCGTCTCGGGCGCGTAGAACCGGGTAGCGGCAATCAGCCCGTCAGCCGTAGTGGTGTGGAAGTCGTTGATCTTCGTCACCACATCTCCAGCCTGCAGGCCGGCCTTCTCAGCCGGACCGCCGCTGATGACCTCACCCAGCGGCACCCCAACAGAGGTCGGCAGTTCGGAATCAGAACCGCTCAGCCTCACGCCGAGTTGAGCGTTGCTGGTCTTGCCGGTGGTGATCAGGTCGCTCGCGACGCGAGACGCAACCTCGGACGGGATGGCGAACCCAATGCCGATGTTGCCTGGCTGTCCGCCGTCAGCCCCTGAGCTGGTGCTGGCGATGGAGGAGTTGATGCCTACGACGGCACCATTCAGATCAACCAGCGGACCACCGGAGTTGCCCGGGTTGATCGCGGCGTCGGTCTGCACCGCCAGATAGACAGCGTCACCGTTGTTTCCCGAACGGACCGGCCGAGCAGTGTTGGACACGATGCCGCTCGTCACCGACTCCGAGAGACCGAGAGGTGCGCCAGCGGCGACCACGGTCTGGCCGACTGTGAGTTCGCTGGACTTTGCGAAAGTGGCCGGGTTGAGATCGTTGACGCCGTCGACCTTGATCACCGCCAGATCGCTCGATTCAGCGGTTCCGACGATCTTGGCAGTGGCCGTCGTGCCGTTGTGGAAGGTGACGGTGATGGTGCCCCCTTGGGCGCCGGCCGCAACCACGTGATTGTTGGTCAGGATGTGCCCATCCTTGTCGAGCACAACGCCGCTGCCGATGCCGCCGCGTCCGGCTGACTGGACGGCGATCGTCACCAACGACGGCTCGATCTTGGCCGCGGCTGCCG
>DATEWO010000459.1:0-2173 GCA_035257925.1 Propionibacteriaceae bacterium
GCTTCTGGTATTGCCAGCCGGTGGCGCTGCCGATGCGGAAATTGCCGAGGCAGCCGCCGCGTTACACCCCAAGGCGATTCTGCTTGCCGACACCTCGGCCAAGGGCCCGAGCCCGTTGCTCGCCGGGCCCGATCAGGTACCGATCATCAGATTCGCAGCGGCTGCCAATAGAGGCGGGCCTGGGCCGGATCCTCGCGACACCCCTATCCATCTGCGTCACCGGCTTCTTGCCGAAAGCTGGATTGAGGCGGTCACCCAGCGAGATGACCTGAGCCACGGAAAGGTCCGGATCATCACCACGGCCGCGCAGGCCGCCAGTGCTGGTCCCATCGAGGCGCCCTGGCTGGAACAGCGCACGTTGAGTGAGCTGCTCAAATCTCCACCTGCGGATTGGCCGCAGAAATACCGCTACAGTTCGGCGGCGCGGGAGGCTGAGCTCACTGGGGGCCAACTCGCCACGCTCAAGAAGTTCGACTGGAGCAACGACACGTACGCCGATCTGTTGGTCGATGCCACGAATGTGCGAGCCGAGGGCAGCGCCGCAGTCGCCCAAGCGGCTAGCGTCAAGTGGCGTAAGCGCGACAAGGCGCGCCGGGCTTTTCTCGGTCCACAGCAGGCAGCACTCGATGAGATCTTGCTGGACAAGATTCAGATCCGCAGCAGCCCAAGAGTTCAGACCGTGGCACGAGAAGGCGTCGAGTTCCCGATCACGATCCGAAACAACCTGGAAGCCGACCGATCACGACCGGACGCTGGGGCTGTCAAAGTGAGGCTGGTATTCACCTCCGAGAACCGCCAGCGACTCAACATCAAGACGATCAAGGCTCCGCAGATCAGGGCGCAGGACAGCTTTACCGGGAATGCCGAGGTCACCGCTAAGGCCAATGGTGTGGTACCGGTGACCGCCCAGTTGACGACCGAATCTGGTCGGCCGATCGGGCGTCCGTTCGACATCGAAGTGCAGGTGACTCAGAACGGCACGACGGGCTGGGCAATCGCCATCGCTGCCGGCATCGTTCTTGTGGGCACTACATCCCTGCGCATTCGCCAAGTGGCAAAGGAGCGTGCCAAGGCGGCGAGTGGCGTTCCGGCAGTAGGCGCTGACACAACTCCAGATCAGCTCCCAGCGCTGCGCTCGGCGCCAGCAGAGAAACTCGATGTCTGACACCTCAGCACCGAAAGTGAGCCCACCCGAACCAAACAGTGACGAGCCGTCGACGGAGGAGCGGCGCCATACGCGCCGGTTGGTCTCGGCGAGCGCGTTGATGGCGGCGGGGACCGCAACTTCTCGGGTGCTCGGATTCTTCCGGCTGATGTTGCTGGTCTACCTGTTCGGTAACGGCACCCGCCAGGCGGAGATGTTCACCATCGCCACGACCGTGCCGAACAGCATGTACATCTTGCTCGCCGGAGGCGTATTGAACACCGTCCTGGTGCCGCAGATCGTGCGGGCGATCCGGGGTGACGCCGACCGCGGCGAGGCGTACACCAACCGCATCATGACTGCAGGACTGATCGCGCTCGGGTTGATCACGCTGCTGCTGACACTCGCTGTGCCGGCGATCGTCTGGCTCTATTCGGCGGGTGGCTGGAAATCGCCGGAGCTTTCTGCGCAGTACCAGTCCATGATCATGTTGGCCTACTACTGCATGCCGCAGGTCTTCTTCTACGGCGTTCACGTGATGGCCGGACAGGTGCTCAACGCGCGCGACAGGTTCGGGCCCATGATGTGGGCTCCGATCGCCAACAACGTGGTGTCGATCATGGTGCTGCTGCTGTACTTGATCGTCTTCGAACGCACCAGCACAGGCGCACCATTCACCACAGGTCAGGAGCTGCTGCTCGGCCTGGGCTCTACGCTCGGCATCGCCGCGCAGGCCGCTGTACTGATCCCATTCCTGCGGGCCAGTGGCTATCACTTCCGTCCCCGCCTGGACTTCAAGAACACCGGGCTAGGCAAGACGCTTCGACTGGCCAAGTGGACTCTGGGGTTCGTCGTGGTGACGCAGGCGGCGCTGGTCGTAGTGAGCAAGCTCGCCAGTGGCGCCACCGTTGGCGGCGAAGGTGCCGGGCTCACCGCATACTCCAATGCTTGGGCGGTGTGGATCCTGCCCCATTCGTTGATCACGGTCTCGTTGGCCACTGCCATGTTGCCGACTGCTTCGCGGCTCGC
>DATEWO010000460.1:0-5269 GCA_035257925.1 Propionibacteriaceae bacterium
CCGCCAATCCAGTCCGTCACATCCTTAGGCTGAAACCTCATCGGGCCAGTCCAGGTCCGGGTTGCTGCGTCCCAGCGCTCACCGCTGTTGGGGTAGACCACGACCGGCTTACCGGTGGACTCGGCGGCGCTTTGAACCAGGATGTGTGCGTCGGCAGGATCGATGCAGTTGACGCCCACCGCCACGATCTCCTCGACTTCACGGGCGAGAGAGAAGGCCTCGACCGCCGGCTCTCCGGCCCGCGTACGCTCCCCCTCGCACGTAATCGACAGCCAGCAGGGCTGACGGCTGCCCTCGATCTCGGCAAGCAGCGCCTCAACCTCGGCGAGGCACGGAATGGTCTCCAGGGCAAGGATGTCGACACCGGCTTCGGCGAGCAACGCGATTCTCGGCCGATGCCAGGTTCGCAGCTCGTCGATCGTGAGGTCGTAATCGCCTCGGTACTCCGAGCCGTCGGCAAGCGCTGCTCCGTACGGTCCGACCGACCCGGCGATCCAGCGATCGTTGCCATCTTCGAAACTCGCGCGGGCCTGTTCGGCGAGGCGTACGCTGCGCCGGATCAGCTCCTCGGCTTCGGATCTTTCAATGCCGGCGCGGTCGAATCCTCCGATCGACGCCTGGTAGGACGCCGTAGTCGCGATCTGAGCGCCGGCGGTGAAATAGGCCAGATGCGCCTGCACGATGGCATCCGGATCATCACGAAGCAGCCGTGCTGACCAGAGTGCGGAGTCAAGGCTGTGACCCTGAGACTCAAGCTGGGTCGCCAGGCCGCCATCCAGCACGATCGGACCGACGCCCAGCGCGTCAGCGAGTCTGGTGATCACTGACTCACTCGCTAACCCACCTCCGTCAGAAACCTGCGTTAACCCAGGTTTCCTACGCCTTACACAGGTTGCAACCTGTGTGAAGTGCCAGAAACCTATGTTTACATAGGTTTCTGCGCGGACGACGCGGTTCCGGAGTCAGCGTTCTGGTCGTCGCGGAACTGCAGCCAGTCGCGGGTCAGAGCAAGATCGAAACCGGAGCTGCCGTCAGTGCCAATGGTGATCAGCCGCTCGCCGATGGCTACCAGCTGCTCGCCCAGACCCTCGGGTCCACTGCGGGCGGAGGTCGATCGTTCGATCTCGCCAGGATCTCGGCCGACCTTGGCACACCACTCGTCCAGAATGCGGTTCTTCCGGATAAGGGTGTCCACGCTTCCGAATCCATGCCAGATGTTCGCGTGCTCGGCTGTCAGTCGCAGTGTTTTCCGCTCGCCGCCACCGCCGACCAGAATGGGAATCGGTCTCGTCGGCGATGGATTGAGCCGTTCGAACCGGGAGCGGATCCGCGGCAATGAGTCGCCGAGGGCCGCGATCCGGCTGCCCGGCGTGCCGAATTCATAGCCATATTCGGCGTAGTCCTTCTCGAACCAACCTGCCCCGATCCCGAGTATCAGCCGACCACCACTGATGTGATCAACAGTGCGCGCCATATCCGCGAGCAGTTCAGGGTTGCGGTAGGAGTTGCAGGTCACCAGCGCACTGAGCTCCGCGCGCTCAGTCTGCTCGGCCCACGCAGCCAGCATCGTCCAGCACTCGAAGTGCTTGCCTCCCGGATCACCGCCCAGCGGAAAGAAGTGGTCCCAGGTGAAGATCACATCGACGCCAGCCTCCTCAGCCGCATCGACCGCCCGCCGCAGATCGACGTAGTCGGCGTGTTGCGGCTGCAACTGAACCCCCACCCGGACTGGGCGGTTGGCGTACCGGAGCTCGGACATCAGACTCCTCCCTTCTCAAGAGGTGGCGTTGAAACAATCCGCCAGGTTCGGGAGTTTCGAATTCGTGTCGGCCATTGTGGCGCATCCGGCATCAGGTGAGAATGTCGGCGTTGGCCTATTAGACGTTGGAGGGGCACTCATCCCCCGCATGCACAGCCGTCCGGTGGAGGTGCCGTAAAGCATCGCAGTCCTCTGATCACACTCGCCGCCGTAGCGCTGGCCTTCGCCATCATGTTCACCGTCAACATCTTGAGCGGCCCTCCCGGTAGCGGCGCCACCGGCGCCGCAAGTCCATCAGCAGCGCCTGCGACCACCGCCGGCAGCGCGTTGCTGCCGCCGACAGCGACTACGGCTGCCCCGCCCACCGCAAGCGCCGGCGAGACCGCAGAGGACAGCAAATTCCCCGAGAAGGTGGTGTACGCCGGGCGTACCGAGGACAGGCCGGCCGCGATTGCCGTCGCAGTACTGGGTAACCAGGCCGCTGCCTATTTCTGTGATGGGCGCAACGTCGAGGCCTGGTTTCGCGGCACCGTCGAGGGAGTGAACATCTCATTGGAAAGCAAGAGCGGAGCGACCCTCCAGGCTGAGCTCGACGGCAAGGAAATCAAAGGCACAGTTCAGGTCGAGAACGACACCCTGGAGTTCGAGATCGATGAGGCGAAGGAGCCGGCCGGCCTCTACCGGGCGCGTAGGTCCAAGACGACCATCGGATGGATTGTCCTTCAGGACGGGTCCCAGGTGGGAGTCCAGACCACCGGCTCGGACTCCACGGCTGCGCCGCAGCTCGACCCCGAGAACCCGCAGGTCACAGTTGGCGGCGAGGGCCTAGATGCCGCGCCGGTTGACGGCGACGAAGATCTGTGAGCAGAGGAGATTTCATGACCAGCATCCCGGTTCCCGCTCCAGAGGCTGTTCCCGTCGAACCGAGCAGCACCAGGATCGGTCCCGTGGTGATCGCCTTTGCCATCGGCACCGCGGTTTCCATCGGGCTTGGCGTCTACGGGCGGCTGCATACCCCGACGGGACATGCGGTCAATATCGCAGGTTTTTCCAGCGGCGCCGCAGCCAAGGCTGCGCTGGCCAGCGTCGCCATGGGGCTGGCCATCGTGCAGATCGTGACCGCGATGGGTATTTACGGACGGATCCCGTTGCGGGGCGCTTGGGTCGGTACCGTCCATCGCTGGTCCGGGCGGCTGGCAGTTTTGATCTCGGTTCCGGTGGCTGTGCACTGTCTCTACGCGCTGGGCTTCCAGGCCTTTGACGGTCGAGTGATCTCGCACTCCATCTCCGGTTGTTTTCTTTATGGAGCCTTCGTCTTTAAGATGTTGATCTTGACTCGTGATGACTCGCCCGGGTGGGCGCTGCCGCTGGCCGGAGGGCTGGTGCTCAGCGGACTGACTGCCCTTTGGATGACAGCGGTGATGTACTTCCTCGTTACCTGATCACCAAGAGTTCTCCCCAACTAGACGGAGCAAACATGAAACCATACGACCGACCGACCGACTCACTGCCGATCTCTCGGCGTACGGTGATCATGAACGCTGGGCTGGCAGCCGCTGCCATCGCCGGCCTCAGCTCGTGCACCAACTACGGATCCGCACCGGTTACAGAACCTTCAGCGGCTGCTACGTCGGGCGGCGCTACAGGTGGGGCCAGCAATGGAGCGGGCAATGGACTGACGGCCACCGCTGCAGATATCCCGATCGGCGGCGGCAAGATCTTTCCCGACGCCCAGACGGTGATCACCCAGCCGGAGGCAGGAGAGTTCAAGGCGTTCAGCTCGATCTGTACGCACCAGGCCTGTCCGGTCGCCTCCGTCACTGACACGATCAACTGCGAGTGCCACGGCAGCAAGTACTCGATTACCGACGGCTCTGTGCTGACTCCTCCGGCACCCCAGCCACTGCCTGCGAAGACGATCAAGGTCGACGGAGACACCCTGACCGTCACCTGAGACCCACGACTTCCACGCCGCCAAGGAGCTCAGGCTCCTCCGAAGGGGATCATCTCGTTCAGAGTCGCCAATCGACGGCTCACCAGCGCCTGCGCGCTCACACTCCATAACTTCCGGGCGAGCTGGTCGTTCTTGGCCAGCCCACTCAACTCCATTGGATGGCCGTTCGCGTAGTAGCCACCTGTCACTCCCGTTACCTCATCCGATGTAGCGAGATAGACCGCAGTAGCAGCCCCCCGTTCCGGACTGGACTGCATCGGTCGGGTGAGGGCACGCAGCAGGCGATGTCCACCCACGGCGTGCCGGCCAAGGTTGGTTCGAACGAAGCCCGGGTCAGCGGCGTTGGCCGTGATTCCGATGGCCTCAACACGCCTGGAGAGCTCCCGGACGAACAAGATGTTCAGCAGCTTGCTGGTGCGATAGCTGTCCGGCGTAAGCGGGGCGCCTGTGACCACGCTGTTCAAATCGACCATCCGCACCTGAGTGTGGACCGACGATGAGATCGCGACCACTCGAGCCTGGGTCGAGGATCGGAGCTGCGGCAGCAAGAGGTGCGTGAGTAAGAAGCCTGCCAGATGGTTCGTCGCGAAATTGGTCTCGATGCCCTCATCGGTGAGCGTCAACTGGCTGCGCGCCTCTGCGGCGTTGAGAATCAGACCATCAAGGCGCGGCGTACTGTCCATGATCTCGTACGCCAGGGACCTGACATCTCTCATCAGCGAAAGGTCACCGGCCACCACCTGGAGATCGGCATCTGGTACCCGGCTCTGGACTCGCTCTGCTGCAGCCTCGCCTCGCTCAGCGGTACGCCCCCCGAGGAGGACCCGCGCTCCGCGTTCGGCGAGCCCAGCGGCGATAGCCTCGCCTACGCCGCTTGTCGCGCCGGTGACCAGAAAGGTGGGTCGGTGGTCGGTGCCGCCGGACTTGTCAGTCACCGGTGGCTGCAATCCCAGCCATTTCGATCATGGTGGAGGCCTGATCGGTGGGCTCGGTCATCGCAGCTCTCCTCCATGAGGCTTATCTCAGACTGACACATCAGTCCAAGTCAGCCTCATGTGCTGGGTCGGGCGAGGAACTCGAGCGCGCGATCCCGTTGAGTCCCTCAAAACCTGACGCCAGATGCTCAAGAAAGGCCGACACGGCGGGCGGAAGCGCAACTGGCGTCAGTTCTTGAGGTACTCGGTGTCGGCAGCGTGTTTCAGCCGCACTCACACCCCCATTCGCTTACATCAGGATGTTGCCGCTGGGGATGACAAGCCCGTGGACGTCGAAAGCTTCGGTTGCTTGCTCCATCGAGGGCAGGGGCTGGTCGCCACCCAGTTCCCGCATCAGGGGGAAGACGATGTCGGTGTTAGCGCGGTCGTAATGCCCCTTGGACTCCCAGACCTCCACAATCTGGAAGCCGTCGGTCGTCGCATGCCCGACGTGCACCAGCAAACCATCGATGGACGGGCCAGCCTGCCTGATCATCTTGGCATGCATACCGTCGTAGATCTCGACGGTGCCGGGAAAGTGGTGATGACCCGTACATCTGCAACCGTAGGGCGGCCCTGACT
>DATEWO010000461.1:0-7806 GCA_035257925.1 Propionibacteriaceae bacterium
GCGGGCCACCAGCCGTGAGCTGAGCAGGCGGTCGAGGCCTGGTAAGGCCATAGCCCGGAGGGCGAGCCGGCGAAGCAGGAGCCGGTGTGGGGTAGAGGGCAGGAACCATTCGGCGGTTCGCCGTCCGGCAGCTTGTTTGTCGGCCACGGACGCGGCCATCCGCCTCGTGTAGTGGGAAAGCGCGTCGGTCACGGTCGCTTCGTTGGCGAGCTCGGAGGCCAGCAGTTGGGCACCGGCGACGGCAAGCGAGGCGCCTTGTCCAGCGAGAAGGGAGACAGCCTGGCAGGCATCGCCGACCAACGCAACCCGGTTGGTAGTCCAGCGTGGCATCTCGATCTGGGAGACCGGGTCGTAGTAGAGGGCGGGTGGATCGGGGCAGTGAGTGAGCGCGTCAGGGATGAGCCAACCGAGATCGGAGTAGGTGGTCTGGACGACCGCACGGGGATTAGCCGGGATGGCGGGATCGGGCGTGCGGTGGGCGGTGAATACGGCGATCCGCTCGTTGCGGATTGGATAGAGACCGACGGTCTTGTCCACGGAGTCTGTGATGGCGAATTGTTCCCCGAGTTTCCTGTGAAGCTCGGGATGGGCGAAGGTGTAGGCGGCGGTGTGAAAGCCGAGGTATCGCAGGTAGTCCGATTCCGGACCGAACGCGAGCTCGCGAATGGCGGAGTGGATCCCATCGGCTCCGATCACCAGGTCCCCGGACCAGCGTGTCCCGTCGGTGAGCGTGATCGTGACCTCCTCGGCTCGTTCGTCCAGGGCCTGTACTGAGCATCCGTAGCTCCGCACCACCCGCTGGCTGAGTCTCTCGTGCAGAGCGAGTGCGAGGTCGCCGCGGAGCAAGCTGATCAGCCGGCCGTCGAGTGAGTTGACCATCAGTTGATAGTCCAGGACGGCTCGCGGGCGGCCAGATCGGTCGACATAGTTCAGCTCGGTGATGGTGTACGCAAGCTCGCGAAGACGTGGCAGCAGGCCCATGGTCTCGGCGGCGTCGAAGCCGGGACCGAAAAAGTCGATCATGTACCCTTCGCGCCGGAGGTTGTTGGCCCGCTCGACCAGCTGATCGTCCCAGCCCATGCGATCCAGCAGGCAGGCGAGGGTCAGGCCTGCGATGCCGGCGCCGCAGATCAGGGCACGCATGGCAAGATGATAAAGATCGCAGATGCGGCCCGCACCTTGATCACATAGCACGTGATCAGGGCGGGGCCGCCTCGACCGGAAATGATCACGGATACCAGCCGGCGAGGATCGCCACCACGAGCACGATGAAGTAGCCCTCGATTCCATGGACGATCACGCCCATCCATAGGCTGCGGAAGCGCTTAGCAGCCCAGGCGTTGCCGAAGGAGCTGGTGATCATGCTCGGCCAGGCCCAGATCTTGTGCACGTGGTAGAGCCCGAAGAGCACCGTGTTCACAACCCAGTCCCAGCGGCCGAAGACACCGGCCATCTTCGGTAGTAACACTCCGCGGAAGAGCAGTTCCTCTCCAAGAAGGTAGTTGAACAGCAGGCTCGTCAGCGCAAGCCCGAGAATCCACCACTGACCCTGGAAGTGTGGATCGGTCAGGACCTGGAGGTTGGCGTAGGGGGGCTCGTCTAGGCCGGGCAGCCAGTTGGTCCACGCCATATCCAGCCGAATGGCCAGGAATCCGCCGAGAACATTGGCTGCGATAGCGGGCACGGCCCACAAGAACAACACCTTCCGCGGCTTGCCCGTGCGCGGATCACGGGGGAGATTGAACCAGATCCGCTTTTTGATGCTGGGCCAGTGCAGGCCACCCAGCTCGTGCCGCAGGATGGCGAGCGAGACCACGAACTGCCACATCATTCCAACGACCATGAGCATCCAGTGCACAAGTCCGGGATGGAGTGATGTGTGGGGGATGATGGCGGGGCCGACGACCCAGGCCAGCAGTGCCATCGGCGCGGTCACCGAGGCCCAGATAGCCAAGATCTTTTTCAGTGAGTACTGCTTGGAGCTTGCCGGGGCCTCGACTGGGGCCGGCAGCGACTGTGTGTTGGTCATGCCCTCAGCCTGGGGAAGATGCCGGTTCGTCACATCGTCCGTCGGGATCGAGATCGCCGCGTCGAGTACGCCTCAGGGCTGATGCGGATATCCGCCTGCAGGGCGATGTGTGGTGGCATTGAGTGGCCGTACGGTGTTCGCATGCCCAAGAACGCGGCAATCGACAAGCGGATCGTTGACGCCCTTGTTGCACTGGCGTTCCTGGCTGTCGGCTGGTTCAGCACCGGGGCGCCGACGATTAGCGATCCGTTCTTCCGGTACACCCCTCGCGACTGGCTCTTCGTGCTGCTGTTGATCTTCGCAACGGTGCCGTACGCGTGGCGTCGGCGCTGGCCGACTGCAGCCTTCCTGGTCAGCATGCTGTCCATAACGGTGCTCTGGCTGCTCGGTTACAACGCCGGCGCGCTGCCGCTCTTGCTCATGTTCGGCGGCTACTTCGTAGCGGTCGCCCGCCCTACTTGGGAGCTGGTGCTGTGCTCAGCAGTGGCGCTTGGCTGCTTTGCGCTGCTGTGGTGGGGTGGCGGCGCGCCGTATGGGCCTCGAGATGCGCTCATCTCAGTGATTGCTCTCGCGATCACTGTGGGGCTCGGCCGCGCCGGCCGACTTCGGGTGGATCTCGCCAATGCGCGTGCCGAGGCCGCAGAGGAAGCAGCGCGGCACAGGTCAACCGAGGAACGGCTCCGGATCGCGCGAGAGCTGCACGACATCATCGGCCACTCCCTTGGCACAATCGCGGTACAGGCTGGCGTCGGCCGACACCTGATGGATACCGATCCCCGGAGCGCCGCGGACGCGCTGGACAACATTGCGCGGATCAGCCGGGACTCGTTGGACGAGGTGCGCGCAGTGGTCGCGGCCTTACGCGATGAGGAGCCGCCTTATCAGCCGGCGCCCGGCCTGAATGACTTACCTGAGCTGATTGAGAAGGTGCGTGCGATGGGCCTCAGCGTGGAACTGACCCTGCCGGACGACGTAGAGGCTGTATCCCGCCAAACCGGAGCCGCGGTATATCGCATCACTCGGGAGGCTCTGACCAATGTCGTCCGTCATGCGGGCGCCTCTAACGCCAGCGTGCGCGTGGACCACCGGGATGGGCGGGTCGAGGTTGCCATTCATGACGATGGTGCCGGGAACGACTCCGGTGAGCACCGTCCAAGTACGGGCCACGGCATCGCCGGAATGCGAGAGCGCGCAGAGGCTCTTGGCGGCAGCCTGTCAGCGGGACCCTCGAGCGAAGGTGGCTTCCTGGTGGCCGCAAGTCTGCCGGCCGGGCCGGATCGGCCGCGATGATCTCCGTCGTGGTCGTTGACGACGAGCACCTCGTCCGCTCTGGTTTCGCGGCCCTGCTTGCCTCAGATCCGGAGATCACCGTGGTGGGCACGGCCGAGGACGGCGATGCTGCCCTCGCGGTGATACGGCGTGAGCGTCCCGACGTTGTCCTTATGGACATCCGGATGCCCGGCCGAGACGGGGTCAGCACCACCGGCGCCATTACCGCAGATCCAGCGCTCAGCCGAACCCGAGTCATCGTGCTGACAACATTCGACCTGGACGAGTATGTCCACGCCGCACTGCGTGCGGGTGCAAGCGGTTTTCTGCTCAAGGACGCGCAACCGACCGACCTGCTGGCAGCCGTACACCTGGTAGCCCAAGGTGAGTCCGTGCTCGCCCCGACTCTGGTCCGCCGCCTTATCGCCGCGTACGTTGAAACACCGACCACCTCGTCGAGGCCAGCATGGTTGGACTCGCTGACGCCACGGGAGATCGAGGTCCTGGTGGCAGTAGCCCGCGGCCTCAGCAACGCCGAGATCGGCAACGCTTTGTACATGTCCGCAGCGACAGCCAAAACCCATGTCGGCCGCCTCCTCACCAAGTTGAACGCGCGCGACCGCACCCACCTGGTCATCGCTGCTTACGAGGCGGGACTGATCAGCCGGGCCTAGAGCTCGGCGATCAGCTCCTTCAGCTCATCGTTGCCAAGTGCCATTCCATGGAATGCCGCCAGGGTATGCATAGGCATCGTGCCGATCATCTTGACGATCTCCGGATCCTGCAAGATCAGCATGTCCCGTTTGCCGAGCAGCTCACGGCCACGCTCGTCGGCCAACCATTCTTGAAGGGTTGAGTCGGGGCCCAGCGGTAGGGACAGCCGAGGTGCGTCAAGAGTGATCGTTTCGGTCGCGACCAGGTCGCGCGACGAGCTGCCCACCGCGATCATGAACTCACCGGATTCGACGACCCACTGCTGGAATCGTGGGGACCAGAATGCGAACGCGCGCTGGTCGAGCTGGCAGCTCACTTGCTGCGTCTCGCCGGGCTCGAGGTGAACCTTGGCGAAGCCCTTCAACTCCCGCAGCGGCCGCGCCACCGAAGCCTCGGTATCACCGACGTAGACCTGGACCACTTCTGCGCCCGCCCGTTGGCCGGTGTTGGTGACCGACGCGGTTACGGTCACAGCAAGATCGCCATCTGCCACTGAGCCGGCGATCGCTACATCCACATCGTCGATCCGGAAACTGGTGTACGACAGCCCATACCCAAAGGGATAGCTCACCGGCTGGACGAGCTTGTCGTAGGCCCGGTAGCCGATGAAGATTCCTTCGCCGTACCGCACAATGCCCTCCTCGCCGGGGAAGTTGAGGTAGGAGGAGTTGTCCTGCAGCCGAATCGGGATGGTCTCGGCCAGCTTGCCCGACGGATTGGCAACCCCCAGCAGCAGATCCACTGCGGCGCCACCGGCGGCCTGCCCAGATAGCCAGCACTCAAGGATCGCGGCGACCTTATCCTCCCAGGTCGACACCCGGACCACACCGCCGTTGGCCAGCACGATGATCAGCCGGTCGTGCACCTCGGCCAGAGTATGCACCAGCGCCAGCTGGTTGGTCGGCAGCTCGATGTGGGTCCGGTCGAATCCTTCCGACTCGTCTTCGCCGGGCAGCCCCAGGAACACCAGTACGTGATCCGCACTCCGAGCGGTTTCGACCGCCTCTTGCAGCAACTGGTCGTCGATGTCGGTGGTGCCAATGCCGAAACCGGCGGCGAACCTCACCTCGGCTTGGCCGGCAAGTGCCGACTGCAACTCCTCCAGGGCCACATCGACTCTGGTGGGATTGACCTGGGAGCTGCCGGCGCCCTGGAACCGGGGCGTACGCGCGAACTCGCCGATCACTGCGACGGTGCTGCCCGGCTCCGGCTGCAGCGGCAGCACGTTGCCGGCGTTCTTCAGCAGCACCGCTGACTCCTGGGCCGCGCGGCGAGCCAGTGCGTGATGATCATCTGGATCGAACGAAGTACCCTCGGCGAGCGCCGGCTGAGATCGATCAACCAGGCGCAGCACCCGGCTCACCGATTCGTCGAGGATGGACTCGTCAAGGGATCCATCTCGTACGGCGGTGACGATGGCGGCGTCGCTCAATCCGAGATTGGGTGGCATCTCCAGATCGAGACCGCCGCGCAGCGCAGCGACCCGATCATGGACCGCACCCCAGTCGGAGACCACCAGGCCCTCGAAACCCCATTCCTCGCGCAGTACCTCGGTCAGCAACCAGTGGTGCTCAGAGCAGTAGGTGCCGTTCAGCTTGTTGTAGGCACACATGATCGTCCACGGCTGTGCGGACTTCACGACACGCTCGAAAGCCGGCAGATAGATCTCCCGCAGCGTCCGCTCGTCGACCTCGGCGCTGACGCGCAGCCGATCATCTTCCTGGTTGTTCGCTGCGTAGTGCTTCGGCGACGTGCCAACCCCTTGGCTCTGCGTGCCTTGCACCATTGCGATTGCCAGCTCCCCGGCCAGCCACGGATCTTCGGACACATACTCGAAATTCCGGCCACAGAGTGGTGACCGCTTCATGTTGATCCCTGGGCCGAGCAGCACCGAGACGCCAAGCTTCTTCGCCTCCCGGCCCAAAGCCTCGCCGACGGTACGGAAAAGATCCGGGTTCCAGGAGGAGCCCAGCGCCGACGCTGTTGGGAAGCAGGTAGCAGGTGCGCTGTCCATAAGCCCGACATGGTCACCCTGCTCTAGTTGGGCACGCAGACCGTGCGGTCCGTCCGACACCATGATTCGTGGGATGCCCACGCGTTCCACTGGAGCCGTATGCCAGAAGCCTGAGCCAAGGCACAGTGACGCCTTCTCCTCCAGTGTCAGCTCTGAGAGTCGACTGATTGAGTCGTTGGCAGCTTCGGACACGACGAACTCCCCTCAATAAGAATGGAACTGGCGCCTCAATCACATCATCGATCGGATGGTTTCTCTATGGCTGGCTCCTCGCCGATCAAGGTCGCCGTCGTCGGCGGCGGCGTGATCGGCGTATCCATTGCCCAACAGCTGGCTCGGGCGGGTGCAGACGTGATCTTGCTCACCGAGAACGTGCTGACCAGCGGCGCGTCCGGGCGTTCTTTGTCCTGGTTGAACGCAGCAGGCATGTGGCGGGAGCCTTACCATCGGCTGCGGATGGTCGGCATTGATCGCTACCGCACTTTGTCGGCTCAGCAGCCGGGTCTCCGTTGGCTGCGCTTTGCGGGCGGGCTGTCATGGTATCCGGCAGACAAGGGTGAGGAGCTGCACCGACGTCATGATCATGAGATCGCTCATGGCTACGACAGCCACTTGCTCAGGCCGGGGGACGTCAGCGCTCACACTCCGGGCGTGAATCCGGCGGCCATCCCTGACACCGGCGCAATCTGGAATCCTGGCGAGGGATGGGTCGACTTACCGAGCCTCGTCCAGTTCCTGATCAAGGACTTCGTCGAACGCGGCGGGAAGCTGGTCACCAAGGCGGGAAAGTGCGCCGTCCGAAGCAAGGCCGGCTCGGTAACAGGCGTGGCAACCCAAGGTGGGCAACTCATTGAGGTAGACGCCGTGGTTTTGGCGGCCGGTGCCGCCGTGCCGACCATGGTTGCTGATCTTGGCATCACCATCCCGGATGCCACCCCGATCGCCCATCTCGTCACAAGCCGATCCGTGCACCATCCGCTACGGGCCGTCCTCAACGCCCCGCGAATCTCAGTCCGGCCCACCCCCGACGGCGCGCTGGCCATGGACTCCGACTGGGCAAACGCTCACATCACGCGCGCCGAAGACGGCAGCTACCAGGTGCCTGCGGCCATCATTCAGTCACTGCTCGCCGAGGCCTCCCGTGTCCTGGAAGGCGAGCCTGAGCTAGTGGCCGCCTGGCACCGGATCGGGCCCAAGCCGGTTCCTGGCGACGGCGAGCCGGTACTCGGCCGCGTTGATGATGTGAACGGTCTCTACGTTGCCTTCACTCACAGCGGTGCAACGCTCGGCTTGATCGTTGGCGAACTTCTGGCGTACGAGATCATCAGCGGCGTTGCGCACCCGATGCTGGTCGACTTCAACCTCCGCCGCTTTCGCTGAGGCGATGCAGCCGGAGTATCCCGGCGGCGTTAAGCGCGACCACCCACACAAGGGCGATAACGCCGACCTGCGCCCAGCGCTCAGCGTCCATGTGGCCGGACAGCAGATTGCGCGCGGAGCTGAAGGGCGCAAGCCAAGCCTGCACGCCCTGAAGTGCGGGAATGGCGCCGGTCACGATCCAGAGTCCTAGCGGGACTACCACGTCCGCGGCAATCGCCAGTGGACTGGACCTTAGTAGCAGACCCCAGCCAGCGCCTGACAATTGTGCGATCAGCTGCACCAGCACGCTGCCGAGAATGATCATGCCGATGGCATCCCACCGTCCCCGGTCGGCCGCTGGTGCCGCTGCACTCGTCGCGATTGACGAGATCAGAACGCCGTAGCCGGCTCCGGCAACCGC
>DATEWO010000462.1:0-4414 GCA_035257925.1 Propionibacteriaceae bacterium
CGAAGAGTTCGAGGAGCGAGAGGCCGGCTACGTCTTTGATCCGCTTGCCACCGAGGGTGATCAGGGTTCCGTCGGCGAGTACCACATCAAGGCCGAGCACGTAGTCGGTTGTGACGCCGTACTTCACACAACACAGTCCTCCGGCGTTGGTCGCGATGTTGCCGCCGATCGAGCAAATTTCATACGACGACGGGTCCGGTGGATACCAGAGACCCTGCTCAGCCGCAGCGGCCTTGACTTCGGCATTGAAGGCACCGGGCTCGACGACGGCAACTCTGGCAGCAACGTCGATCTCGATCGCGCGCATCCGCTCCAGGCTCACAACGATGCCGTCGGCCACCGCCGAGGATCCGCCCGAGAGGCCACTGCCAGCTCCGCGAGCCACCACCGGTACCCGGTGTTGGGCTGCCCAACGGATGACAGTCTGAACCTCTGCTGCGGTAGACGGGCGAACTACCGCCATCGGAACTCCGGCCGTCGGGTCGCGGGACCAATCGAAGCGGTAGTTCTCGGTAGTGACCGGATCGGTCCGAACGGCATCACCCAGAGCCGCAACGAGCTGCTGCAATGCAGTCTCCATGCGCCCAACCTAGCCAGGGCCAACTAGCCGGCTATGTCAGCGGCCTCGAGCCAAGCCAGCTCCAGCTGGTTCTTGCTGGCAGTGATCAACTCGATCTCGCGGTGCAGCTCGTTGAGCCGCTGATAGTCGCTGGCTGCGGCCGCCATCTCTTCGTGCAGTGCCGTGAGCCGCTCGTCGAGGCGGGCGATCTGCTGTTCCAAGCGGGCGAGGTCCTTCCGTGCTTGCCGACTCGCCGCGCTCCTCGTCGAGCCGGCGTCCACCGGGGCTTGGGCGGGCGGCTTTTCCCACGTCCGGTCCCGGCGGGACTGCAGGTATTGCTCAACACCACCGGGCAGCAGGACGCATGATCCATCTCCCAGCAACGCGTAGCTGACATCGCAGACTCGCTCCAGAAAGTACCGATCATGGGTGACGACCAGGAGTGTGCCCGGCCAGCTGTCGAGGTAGTCCTCGATCACAGTCAAGGTGTCGATATCGAGGTCGTTGGTGGGCTCGTCAAGCAACAAGACGTTGGGCTCGTCCAGCAGTAGGCGGAGAATCTGTAGCCGCCGCCGTTCCCCGCCCGACAAGTCGTCAAGCCGAGCGGTCAGCCTGTCGCCGCTGAAACCGAAGTCCTCTAGCAGCGACATGGCGCTTGCCTCGACGCCTTGAGCGAGCCGAACCTGCCGTCGTACCCGATCGATCGACTGCAGCACCCGGTCGCTGCCTCGGAGCTCCTCCACACCTTGGGACAGGTAGCCGATTCGCAGCGTCTTGCCGCGTTTGACGCTTCCTGAGTCCGGTGGCAGATCACCGGTCAGCAGGCGCAGCAGTGTGGTCTTGCCGGAACCGTTCACCCCGATCAGGCCGATCCGCATGCCAGGACCGATGGACCACGAGAGGTCCCGCAGCAGGACCCGGCCGCCAAGCGAGATACCCACCTTGTCAAGATCGAAAACGTCTTTGCCCAATCTTGCAGTGGCGAACCGCTGCAACTGCAGCCGGTCGCGTGGCTCGGGCTCGTCGGCGATCAGCGTCGCGGCTGCGGCCAGACGGAACTTCGGCTTCGAGGTACGTGCCGGAGCACCGCGGCGCAGCCAAGCCAGTTCCTTGCGAAGGAGGTTGTTGCGCCGAGCTGCAGCGGTTGCGGCTTGGCGTACGCGTTCTGTCCGGGCCAGCACATAGGCGGCGTAACCGCCCTCGTACGCCTGAACTGCGCCGTCATGCACCTCCCAGATCCGGGTGCAGATCGCGTCCAGAAACCAGCGGTCGTGGCTGACGATCACCATCGCGACGTCGGCGGCCTGGAGTTCATTCAGATGCTTGGCCAGCCAGTCGACCGCCTCCACATCGAGATGGTTGGTGGGTTCATCGAGAACCAGCAAGTCATGGTCGGCGAGCAACAATCTCAGCAACGCGACTCTGCGACGCTCACCGCCGCTCAAGCTGGCGACCTGCGCGTCGAGGTCGACGTCAGCGAGCAAGTGTTCAACCGTCGCTCGCATCCGAGGGTTGCTGGCCCACACGTGGTCTGGTGCGCCGCCGACTATGAGATTGCGCACCGAATTCTCGGCGGCGGTGTCGTCAGCCTGATGCAAGAAGCCGATCGAGAGGTGGCCGCTGTGGGTGACCCGGCCGGCGTCCGGCGTCAGCAACCCTGCCAGAACTCGGAGCAAGGTGGTCTTGCCCGCTCCGTTGCGGCCCACGACACCAACCGCGTCCCCGCGCCCGAGACCGAGACTGACGCCGTCGAGCAGCGTGCGGGTGCCGTAGCTCATGGTGACGCGTTCGGCGTTGACCAGGTTGCTCATTGATTGATCAAGCGCTGCACACGCGCATCGAGGCCTTGCGGCGAAGTGACCTCAATCAGCGACCGCGCATCGCCTGGCGGACACCCTTCACCTGACGTGGGCTGGTCGGCATCGGCCCCTTAGGCACCGGCACCGGTGGGCGCAGCGCGTCAAGGGCTCGCAACCGCTGCTTGATGTCGGTGATCTGGTGCGGTTGCAGCGTTTTCGGCAGCTTGCGGATATGGTCGGCGAGCTTGTCCAGCGGCACCTGGCCGTCTTTGTTGCCCATGATCACTGTGGTCACCGTGATCCCATACGCAACCCGTTCATGCTTCCTTACCTCGCTCGCGAGGAGTTGGCGCACTCGGCCGGGCTCGCCTTCGCCGATCAGTATCAGCCCACCGGGCCCGAGTGTGCGATGGACGACATCCTGGTGGCGATTGGCAGCAATGGCCGGCGTAGAGACCCACTTCTTGGGTAGCATTTGCAGGGCCACCTCGGCCGAGCCGGTCTTGCCCGCGTAACGCTTGTAGGTAGCCTTCTTTGCCCGGCGGACCAGTACGATCATGGCGGCGAGCAGGCCGGTCATGACGCCAGCCAAGATCATGTTGAAGGCGTAGCCCCACAGCAAGCCGAGGACCACGCTGATCGCCACTGGAAGCAGGAAGGCGCCGATCAACAAGTAGGGAAGCGCCCGGTCGTGTTCATGGGTGACCTGGTAGGCCCGCTTGATCTGGCGGAGCCGGCCCATGTCCTTCGGGTCGTTGCTTGCCTTCCTGCGAGCCTTCTCTGCTTTCTTCGCAGCCTTGGCCTGCGTCTTGACCTGCTTGGCCGCAGCCTTCGGGTTCGCGGCACCACCCGTAGCATTCTTCGCCGCCGCGTTAGCCATGGGCACTCACTTTCAAGCTCTGGATTCTGCCTGCCGTCCTACCCCACCGAGGCATGGACCGACAACCCCTGGCGGGTCTGAAGCGCCTGGCGGTACAACCGCCCAGCACGATAGGAGGAGCGTACGAGGGGTCCGCTCATCACGCCAGCGAAACCGATTGCCTTGGCTTCATCGGCGAGTTCGATGAACTCCTCCGGCTTCACCCACCGGTCCACCGGATGATGGCGCGGTGACGGCCGCAGGTATTGAGTGATCGTGATGATCTCCGCGCCGGCGTCGTACAGCTCGGCCAGGGCCTCGCTGATCTCCGGTCGAGTCTCACCCATGCCGAGGATCAGGTTCGACTTGGTGACCAGCCCGGCCACTCGCGAGGCCCGCAACACGTCTAGAGAGCGGTCGTAGCGGAAGCCCGGACGGATCCGCTTGAAGATCCGCCGGACCGTCTCCACATTGTGTGCGAAGACCTCTGGCTTGGTCTGGAAAACCTGCCCCAAGTAGTCAGGATTGCCCGAGAAATCGGGCGCCAGCATCTCCACGCCGGTTCCGGGATTGAGCTCATGAATCTGACGAATCGTCTCCGCATAGAGCCAGGCGCCCTCGTCGGCAAGATCATCGCGGCAAACGCCGGTGACTGTCGCGTAGCGAAGACCCATCGTCCGCACCGACTCCGCGACACGTACCGGCTCGCCTGCGTCGAAGCTGGCCGGCTTGCCGGTGTCGATCTGACAGAAGTCGCAGCGCCTGGTGCATACCTCGCCGCCGATCAGGAAGGTGGCCTCGCGGTCCTCCCAGCATTCGAAGATATTCGGGCAGCCTGCCTCCTGGCAGACGGTGTGCAAACCCTGGCTCTTGACCAGCTCCTGCAGCTCGCGATAGTCCGGCCCCATCCGCGCCGTCGTTTTGATCCACGGCGGCTTCTTCTCAATTGGAGTGCTGGCGTTGCGAACCTCCAGGCGCAACGGCTTGCGGCCTTCGGGGGCGATGGTCACCTGGTCAGCCTACTAGCGGCCAGTTTGGCCCGTGAGCTGCGAGCATCGGTATCGCGCGCCGCCGAACGGAGGAGGAGCGAGCTGAGGGCGTTCGTCACTCAGCGAGTGACGACGACGTCGGCGGATTCTCGATGTTCGCGCCGCCGATCTGCAGGAGGAGATGACGGAACAACGCTTTTCCGTTCCG
>DATEWO010000463.1:0-2726 GCA_035257925.1 Propionibacteriaceae bacterium
TGGCGGGCGATGTCCGCGCCGAGTCGGTCAAACGGGTCGCCTCTGCGGTCGGCGAAGGCGCACTCGCCGTCACGCTGGTCCATCGGTACCTGGCGGAACAGTAGGAGTTGATCATGAACGAACAGACCGCCGAGCCTGTGCGATTGAGCCCGTCGGAGCTGCGCACGCTGTTCCTGTTCGAGAAGCTCGATGATGATCAGCTGATCTGGCTCAGTCAGCACGGCTACTGCCGGACATGCGCCGCAGGCGAGATGGTCCATACCGAGGGGGAGTCCGCGACCTGCTTCTTTGTCCTGCTCTCCGGCACGTTATCCTTGCACCGCCGCGTTGAGAACACCGAAGTGGAGACGGCACGCACCAACCAACGCGGCGTCTACACTGGCGCCACCCAGTCGTTTGTCAAGGGTATGGCTGAACTCCCGTATTGGGGTTCGACCCGAGCGGTCACCGATTGCGACCTCTGGGTGATCGACGCGGCAGAGTTCGGGGAAAAGTTCCGCGAGTGGTTCCCGATGGCGGTGCACCTGCTCGAGGGGCTAAGCCAGGGGTACCGCTCGAGCCAGGTGCTCATTGGACAGAGGGAGCGTCTACTTTCGCTCGGCCGGCTATCAGCGGGTCTTACTCACGAGCTGAACAACCCAGCGACTGCCGCCGTACGCGCCACGGCGTCGTTGCGGGAACTGGTCAGCAAGATGCGGCGCAAGCTGGGACACCTGGCCACCTCCGACGTGGATCCCAAGGCGCTGGTGGCGCTCACTGAGCTCCAGGAGTCGGCCGTGGAGAAGATGGCCAAGGCCCAGAAACTGTCGCCCGTGGAGGTCGGCGAGGCCGAAGACGTGCTCTCCGACTGGCTTGAAGATCATGGCCTTGACGATGCATGGGACCTGGCACCCCCTCTGGTCGCCGCTGGTGTGAACACTGAGTGGCTTGACGAGGTGGCTGAGACAGTACCCGCGACACTGCTTGCCGACGGTCTGCATTGGGTCACGTACGCGTTGGAGACCGAGCAGCTGATGGTGGAGATCGAGGACTCGACAGATCGCATCTCCGCGCTTGTGGGAGCGGCCAGGCAGTATTCGCAGATGGACCGGGCGCCGCATCAAGACATCGACGTCCGGGACGGGCTCAAGAGCACCCTGATCATGCTCAGCCACAAGATCAAGGAACGAGGGAACATCACCGTCGTCAAGGACTTCGACGATTCGCTGCCGCCGATTCCAGCGCATCCAGCGGAGCTGAACCAGGTGTGGACCAACCTGATCGACAATGCGATTTATGCGATGCCTGACGGGGGAACGCTGACCGTCCGTACAGCGCGGGAGGACGGCTGGGTGGTGGTCGAGATCTGCGACACCGGCATCGGCATACCGGAAGAGATGCAGCAGAAGATCTTCGAGCCGTTCTTCACTACCAAGCCGGTCGGTCACGGTACCGGGTTGGGCCTGGATATCTCCTATCGCGTGATCACCCAGCGGCATGGCGGCGACCTGCGGGTCAAATCACGCCCTGGGGATACCCGATTCCAGGTCAGGCTGCCGCTGACCGAGCCTCCCTCGTTCGGCTGATCTCGCTCCTTCCCGAAACCGGTCGGAAACAACATCAATTCGGGCCGAACTCCTGTGGTTGATGACCGGTTGCCGGAGGAGGGTCGGCCAAGTCGCGGCCGGGAACTTGCGTGCTCAGGCCGTCAGAGCGTCGGGTAGCTCCGTCGCGTGCACCACAACCAGCGAGGTGACCGCTCGGGTGAGACAGACGTACAGTCGGCGGAGGCCCGTCACGTGATCATGCTCTCCGGCTACGATGTCGGCCGGTTCCACCAGCACCACGTGGTCGAACTCCAGGCCTTTGACGAGTGATGCCGGCACCAAGATCGGCTTGAGAAGCTGCGTGACATCCGGAGCTGGCCCGGGGACCTCGGCTCGGGCATCGAAGATCTCAGGATCCTCGCCGAGTACATCGTGCTCGATCTGCTTGTGCCGCAGCAGCTTCCGGACGTCTGGGACGGCCGCGTCAGCGACGATCACTCCTACTGTGCCTTCGTTGCGCATGGTCTGGACGATGGCCTCCACCAGCTGCTCTCCGATCCGCGGGGTGGAGCGTACGTCGAGCTCACCCCGGTGCCGGCGTACCGAGTGCGGCGGTCGCAGCGTCGGCGCGATATGCGGCAGTAGCCGCGCCGCAAAGTCGATCACTGCGCCAGGCACCCGGAAGCCTGCGACCAGCTCCTCGATCGCGGCGTTGGGGTGACCCAGGTGGGTGAGCGACTCGCCCCACGAGCGGGTGGCCCACGGCGTCGTCGCCTGCGCAAGATCACCGAGGACAGTCACAGAGCCCGTGGTGGCACGCCGACCCACTGCCCGCAGCATCATCGGCGACAGGTCCTGCGCTTCGTCGATGATCACGTGGCCGCGGCTTGGCGTACGCTGCAGCAGATCCGCAACCTCGTCGATCAACATCACATCGGCCAGCGACCAGCGGGCAGCGGCCACCGATCGAGGTGGTTTCTTCATCATGATCAGCTGCTGCTCCTCAGGGCTGAGGATGCCGTCGGCGGCGGCCGCAAGGAACTCGGCATCGGTGAGCAGCCTCATGATCAGCTTGACTGCGTCGAGCGCAGGCCACACAGCGTCCGCGTACGCCAGGACCGGTTTGCTGCGGGCAACGGCGTTCTGTACCCGATCATCGGGGGAGTCACCACCCGCCTCCATGCGCAGCAGCACCTGGTG
>DATEWO010000464.1:0-12862 GCA_035257925.1 Propionibacteriaceae bacterium
CCGCCGTCGTCGTCTCTCGCAGAGGAAAGAACGCCTCTGCTCGTTTCTCCTCCGTGCGGCGACGCGCGATTTCCGACGCTCGCAGCTCTAGTCTTGAGCTGCTCGCGCAGTGCTTGATTGCTCGCTCCGCTCGCGAGGATCGCGCATTGAAGCCGCTGCCTTCCTCGCTCACTCGCGGACGAAAAGCGTGTCCGCTCGCTCGTTCGTCCAGGACAGCGGCGCGCGATCCTGGGCGCGCCTGGGATCCGGTCACCCATCTCGATCTGCGTTTCCCGTCCGAAGATGGCCAACGCGGATGCCCGAGGGTAAAACGAGCCACGTTTGACGTCTTGAGGCAGCAAACGTCAATCTCCGAGCGCGTAGTGGACCAGCGCTTCGTGGTCCAACACGGCGTGGAGCGGCCACATCCAGTCGCCGGTGATCTCGATCAACCGGGTACCTGGCTGTTCCAGCCAGTCGGCGATCCGCTCAGTCTCCTCGATTCCAGCCGCCGGCAGCGGGCCGAGCGGCTTCGGCACGGTCTCGGCGGTGGCTCGCACCGCGCGCGCCACGGCTTGCGGGACCTCACGAGGTGTTGCCAATCCAGCGCCTGCCAGCCGGCCGTAGCGGATGACGTGGATCTCCCAGTCGAGGTCGACCTTCCGCGCGGCCACGATCTCGGCGCACGCTGCGAGGCTTCGGATGCGGTGGAACCGGCTAGCAGTGCGGGTCAGAGTCTCCAGACGTCGGCGGATGATGGCAGCTTCCTCGAACCGTTGCTGGCTGACGAGCCGGGTCAACCTGGTCTGCACCCCGCGCACCGCAGGCCGCACGTCGACCGACAAGGCGGCGCGTACCGCATCAACAATCTCGCGGTAGCCATCTCGCGAAATGGTGCCGTCACATGGCGCCACGCAGCGGCCCATGCCGGCCAGGGCGCAGGCAGAAATCGGTGTAGTCGTGCTCAGCCGTGGTGTGCACTGCCGGATGGGGAAACCGTCATAGACGGCGAGCGCAACATCTTCGGCCGACTGGCGGCGGCCGAACGGACCGAAGTAGGTGGCCCCGTCCTCACGCACAACCCGGACGACAGACAATCGCGGGAACGGCTCCTCGGTGATCTTGATCCACTGAACGCGTTCCGGGAACTTCGAGCGGCGGTTGTAACGCGGGGCGTGACTACCGATCAGCCGGAGCTCGGTTACCTCAGCTTGCAACTGAGTGAAACAGGGAATGGCCTCCACTCCAGTAGCCAGTCGGACCATCTCGTCAATGCGCGGTCGCTTCTCGGCGGCTGTGAAGTAGTTGCGGACCCGAGCCCTGATGTTCTTGGACTTTCCGACGTAGAGGACGTGACGCTGGCTGTCGTACTCGGCAACGAACAGATAGACGCCAGGTGCATCTGGCAACCCGGCGGCCCAGGTGCGCTTAGCCCGCCGTTGCGGTGAGACTCGGCGCGCGAACTCGCTCAGATCCTCGATGGTGTGCACGCCGAGGTTGCCCACCCGCTCGATCAAGCCATGGAGTACGTCGACGGTGGCCTGGGCATCAGTCAGCGCACGATGGTTCGGGGCGACTGCTGCGTGAAAGTGTCGGGCCAATGTGGCCAACCTGCAGTCGGATACCTCATCACGAAGCAGGATCTGGCGGGCCAGAGCCGCCGTGTCGATCACCGGCCAGCGAGGGAAAGAGTACTCACACGCATCACAGGCGCGGCGCAGGAAGCCGACATCGAACGGAGCGTTGTGCGCGACGATAACGGTGCCGTGAGCGAACGAAAGGAACGACGGCAGTACCTGGCGCAGGGAAGGTGCATTGACCACCATCTGGTTGGTGATGCCGGTCAGCACCGCAATCAGAGGCGGGATGTGAGCCTTCGGGTTAACAAGGGTCTGGAACTCACCCAGGACCTCACCGCCGCGCACCTTGACAGCTCCGACCTCAGTGATCATGTCCGTCTCCGCGCCGCCTGTGGTTTCCAGGTCGACGACGCAGAACGTCACCTGGGACAGATGGGTCCCAAGATCATCAAAAGAGGCCTGCAGCGCCACGATGGCGACACTAGGGATCACCTCCGACACTGACGAACGACTCGCCGACGCTTAACCGGAGTTAGTGGCCTAACTGGTTTGAAGCGGGCACCAACCGCATGCCCCGGCCTCGGTCAGCAGTCGGGTGCCTCGAAGTTCGCAGTCGCCTTCTTGAAGGCTTTGATGTTCTTGGGAGCGCCGCGGTACTGCTTCATCCAAGAAGTCTGTCTATCCGCTGCTGCGTCAGGGTCGGGGTGCTCCTTGTTGTACTGCATGAACTTGACGTGAGCCTTCCAGTCGTCCATCCCCGCAGCTGTGGCCTTCAGCACCGGTTTCTGAGCCTCGCTGCGCTCGGCGCACTTCTTCAGGGCGGCTGCAATCGCGCTGTCCGCGCCTTCGACCTCGTCGCAAGATCCGTCCAGGTCCTCGTACGCATCCCGTGCATCCTGATAGCGGTCCACATCCCCCGGGCCCTTCACCCTGGTCTTCGCGAACCGCGCCTTCCTCTCCGCGGGCGTGAGCTTGCCGGCGATGTCGTCGGTCTGGACTTGCACGTGATCAATCCAGTTCAGTACCCCGATCTTGCCCTGCTTCAGCACCTTGTCGGCTGCCCTTACCTTCGCCTGGCACGCCTCGAGAGCCTTTTCGGATTTCGCGCTAGCGGGATCAGCAGTGTCCGACGGTGTAGGACTTGACTCTGCGATGCTTGGAGCTTGCGATTCGGCGGCCGTAGTGCTGGATGCCGCCTGTGGGCCAGCCGTGGTCTCGTTGGGCCAGAATTTCCATGCTGCAAGTGAACCGCCCACCAGGAGTGCTGCAGCAACCGCCAGCGGAATGATGACACGCGCTGGCTGGGCTTTCGCCCGTCGTGCTTGTACCACATGTCCCCCAAAAGACTCCCCAGAGCCCCTAACTTACTCGAAGATGCTCGGCGGGGCGAATCGCCAACTGCCCTGCGAGACGGTCAACAGCGGCACAGGATCTCACCGTGGAGGACGGCGAAACAGGCGCCGGATAGTTCCGCCCAGCGCCGCCAGCCGTCCGCCAGCTGGGCCAGTTCCGCCGGCTCGGAGAGTCCCCGCTCGACGGCTTGATGAGCGAAATCGGACTGGACCAGCCGCTCGGCCCAGGTATCGGACCACCACCCAAGATCCGCACGCGTCGCAAAGCACCAAGCGCTGGCCGACGAGTCGACATCGCTGAAACCTGCTGCATGCGCCCAGCTCAGCAGCCGACGTCCGGCGTCAGGTTCACCCCCGTTTGAACGGGCCACTTCGTAATACAGCGCGATCCATCGGGTCAGTGCCGCGCTCGAGGGGTGCCAGGTCATTGCCGCGTAGTCGGCATCACGTACGGCAACCAGACCGCCTGGTACGCAGACACGGCGCATTTCGCGAAGGGCCGCGACCGGATCGGCGAGGTGCTGCAACAGCTGATGGGCATGAACGACGTCGAACGAGGCGCCGCCGAATCCGAGGTGGTAGACGTCCCCCACCAACAGGCGGAGATTCCGCATGTCCCGCGCATTGGCTAAATCCTGCGTCGCCGCCACTGCGCGCGGTGCGGAGTCGATGCCGACAACCAAGCCCTCAGACAGCCGTCCGGCGAGGTCTATGGTGATGGTTCCCGGACCGACGCCGACATCCAACACGCGGTCGGCAGGCTTCAGCCGTGGCAGCAGATATGCCGCGGAATTCTCGGCAGTTCGCCATCGGTGTGATCGAAGGACCGAATGGTGGTGTCCATGTGAATAGACCTCACGCGTGGGGTGGTGTGGCACGAAAAAAGTGTCAGTGCTCTGCGAGACCGTTCTACCAGCGGGTCTGCTGCGGAAGGACTTGGTGCGGAGGGAACGGGTATGGAAGTGCTGCACGTGGATTGCGACACCTGCGTTGCCAAGGGAATCGCCTGTAGCGACTGCGTCGTCACGGTGCTGCTCGGTACGTCCGGGGGTGTGGTGGATCTCGACCCAGATGAGCAGGCTGCGCTGCGGGCGCTTGCCGGCTCTGGACTGGTGCCGCCGCTCAGGCTGATTCCAGGGGCCCGACCGGTTCGTGACGTGCAGCCGCCGCAGGACTGGCGAGACTACGCGTGACAACTCGTTGACAAAATATCGGCGATGCTGTTTGCGCGTGATCTAATCGTGACCTAATGTGTCATTCACTGTCCGGTGACCAAGATGACATCACCGTCATCCACCGCTCAGTAGCACGTCCATCACAGTTCTCGGGTTTGCTTAGGTCCTGGGGAGGGCTGGGCCAGCCCACACGAGAGCTGCGCGCAGGATTCGGGGAACTCGGGGAACACTGTGAATTTCACTGCGCGCGTGGCGTCACGCGCATCTCAGCCAAGCCGTACTACATCGATCCTTCGCAGCGTACGCACCGTCACGCTTGGGCTTACGTCGGTGGCATTGACCGCATTGTTCGTCTTCCCGGTCAGCTTGCCGGCTGCGGCAGACCCGCCCCTGACCGCCGCAGAGGCGAGAGCGGTGATCGAACAGCTGGAGACAGATGCCGCCGCGATCGACCAGCAGTACGCCGGCGTCAAGGAGGAAATCAAGCAGGGCCGCGCGCAACTGAAGCTGAAGCAGGCCGACGTCAAGGCCCAAACCGACATGGTCGCGCGGATGAAGCTTCAGGTCGGGCAGGTGGCACTTGCCCAGTTCCAGAACCGAAGCCTGGATACTGCGGCTCAGCTCTTCGTCACCCCCGACACCGATCGATTCCTCAGCCAGATCTCCACAGTGCACAAGGTCAGCGAGAATCAGAATTCGGCACTCCAGGATTTCCAACAGGCGCAAGCGAACCTTGCCGCGCTCGAGCATTCGACCGAGGTCGATCTGGCAGCCCTCGCCCAGAAAGAGAAAGAGCTCAAATCACTGACCGAAGCCTCGGACAAGAAGATCGCACAGGCGAAGAAGGTGCTGGCAAAGCTCACCGCATCGCAGCGGCAGCAGATCTCCGATGCCGAGAAAAATGAGACCGCGCGGGCCAACGCAGCGGGACGCGCCGCAACATCGCGAAACTCCACTCGCGGTTCCGCGACCGGTTCTGGTCGTGGCGCCAAAGCTTTGGCCTATGCGAAGGCGCAGCTCGGAGAGCCATACGTTCGCAATGGCGATGGACCGAGTTCGTGGGACTGCTCCGGCTTGACAATGCGTGCCTGGGGATCGGTCGGGGTTAGCCTGCCGCACTCGTCCAGACAGCAGTACAGCCGCGGCCGCTCCGTGGCGAGGTCCGATCTCCAGCCAGGCGATCTGGTGTTCTTCTACAGCGACATCCACCATGTGGGCCTCTACGCCGGGAACGGGCAGGTCATCCACGCCCCACGGCCAGGCAAGTCTGTGGAGTACATCAAGATCTCCTACATGCCGTACGCCGGAGCCCGTCGGCCCGGCTGAGATCTGGCGCATACGCTGCGCGTGTGTCAGCGTCTCGCCAGTGCCGCGCGTTGCGGCTGCCGGTTGCCGCTCTGACACTGCTACTGCTCGGCTGCTCGGCTCCTGCTGTAGCCCCATCTCCAGTGCCGCCGGCGACAAGAGTGACGGCCTCGGAGAGCTCGCGGCTAAGCCAGGTCAGAACGACCGTTGATGCTCTGGTCCATGCGGCTCGTACCCGGGACCGTACGGGCTTTGAACGCCTGATCAGTGATCGAGACCCCGCGTTTCCCAACCGGGCCCGGTTGCTGTATGACAACTTGAGCACGCTGCCGCTGACCAGGCTCCAGATGCGCATGGAGCCAGCCGAGTTCGGGCTGGCCGAGGCACGTACCCAGCTACTGGGTAGCAGCGCGTGGGCGCAGCGGGCCGTCGTCAGTTGGCGACTCGCAGGCGACGACGCCGATGTGGAGCACCGGATCTGGCTGACGTTCCTCTCCGATGGTGGACAGGTCAAGCTGGCTGGCACGGTCGACGAACCACTCAACAACGGCGGTGAGCAGAAGCCGAGCTGGTGGCTGGGTCCGCTCACCGCCACGGAGCACGGAGGGGCCACTGTCGTCGTGGGCTCCGGACAGGCATTGGATCGTTGGTCGAGGCTGGCCGCCGCCGCCCTCGACAACGTGCGAGACGATCTCCCCGACGGGCTGCAGCTCACGTGGAGCGGTCGCGTAGTGCTGGAAGTGCCAGCCACGCCGCGCGACTTCGAATCCGTCCTCGGTGAGCCGGCCGGAAGCTATGGCTCTATTGCGGCAGTTGCCCGTCGCATGGGAACCGCGGATGGCGCGACCCGCATCGTCGTCAACCCCAGGGCTGCCCAACTCAGCTCGAGCGCGCTGCAGGCAGTGCTGGAGCACGAGATGGTGCACGTCGCGACCCGCTCACCCGATTCGCCTGCGCCGGTCTGGGCCGAGGAGGGCCTTGCCGAATGGGTATCCGCGCAGGGCCATGCGGACCAGCCAAGCGAAGCGACCGGCGACGTGCTGATCCGGGTGCGCGCCCATGGTGCGCCGCGTTCATTTCCCTCTGACCAGCAGTTCCAGCTCGGCGAGCCCAATCTCCGGTTGGCATACGCCGAGGCCTGGCTTGCCTGTCGCTACATTGCTGACCGGTACTCCGAGAACCAGCTCGGCCGCTTCTACACCGAGCTCGATCATGGACGCTCCGTGGACGAGGCGAGCCGGTCAGCACTCAAGATCAGTGAGGCTGAACTGATCACCAGATGGCGGGCGTATCTTGTCCGCTTGGCACGGTACTGACTGTGCCGCCGACCTTGATCATCACCAATGATTTCCCACCGCGGATCGGCGGCATTGAGTCATTCGTTGGCGAGATCTGCACACTGCTCGACAACGACGTTGTGGTGTACGCATCCGGCTCGTCCGACGCAAAGGCATCCGATCGCAATCGTCCATTCCCGGTCATCCGCGACGGGCCGCTGTTGTTGCCGACGCCACGCGTTGCACGCCGCGCCGCGGGCCTGCTCAGTGCTGTCGGAGCGACCCGGGTGATCTTCGGCGCTGCGGCTCCCCTTGGTCTGCTGGCCCCAACGCTGCGCCGTGCCGGAGCCCGCCAGATTCTCGGTCTCACCCATGGCCACGAAACCTGGTGGTCGCGGCTGCCCGCATCACGCCAGCTGCTTCGCCGGATTGGCGACAGTTGTGACCACCTCACCACCATCTCCGGCTATACCGAGCGCCGTATTGCCAGCGCGCTCAGCCCTAGCGCACGCCGGCGACTGCTGCGGCTGGCTCCGCCGGTTGACATCGGCCAGTTCCGGCCGCCCGAAGGAGTCGCTGCGCGGAGCACCGGCCGCTGCATTGCGGTTGCCCGGCTGATTCGCCGAAAGGGAATGGCCACGCTGCTGCGCGCCTGGCGGACTGTGATCGATCGGTCTGACCCGAGCGGTGCTACCCGCGAGCTGGTCGTCGTCGGTGATGGTCCGCAGCGTCCTCGGCTGGAGCGAGCAATCCACGAGTTCGAGCTGTCAGATCAGGTGCGCCTCATCGGAGCCTTGCCACGTGAAGCAGTGATCGGACAACTCCAGCGAGCCGATGTCTTCGCGCTCCCGGTCCGCACACAACTGGCAGGGCTCAACCCGGAAGGGCTTGGCTTGGCCGCATTGGAAGCAGCGGCCTGCGGACTACCTGTCATCGTCGGTCACTCGGGCGGCGCGCCAGAGACTGTACGAGACGGTGACACTGGCTTCGTGGTGCCGTCAGATGATCATCAGCTGCTGGCTGAGCGGCTCAGCCTGCTGCTGGACTATCCTTCGCTGGCGCTGGACATGGGTTCCCGTGGGCGGCGCTACGTCTGCGCGCACTTCAGTATGGACTCGGCACGAGCAAAGCTGCGCGAAGTGCTTGATCTTTGATGAGCCAACCACGCGTACGCTATGGCTCGTGGCGGATCAGACCAGCGCCAGCATCGATATCGCGGCAAGACCCGACGAAATCATGGCGGTCATCGCCGACTTCGAGCACTACCCCGATTGGGTCGACTCGATGCAGAGTGCCGAGGTGCTGAGCTTTGTTGACGGTAAGGCAAAGACGGTCCGCATGGTGCTCGACCACACGCTGGTGAAGGACAACTACGTGTTGGCGTACCAGTGGAAGCCGCAGGCGGTCAGCTGGGAACTGATCGAGGGAAACCTGCTCAGGGCCATGGACGGCTCATACCAGCTGAAGGCCAATGGCGCCAAAACAACGGTGACTTACACGTTGACCGTTGATATCAACATGCCGATGATCGGTATGTTCAAGCGCCGAGCTGAGAAGACGATCATCGACGGCGCGCTGAAAGGCCTCAAGAAGAGGGTGGAAGGCTGACCACTCTCGGGACGACACCACGCCGCAGCAGGGCCAGGATTTCACCGCCACCGCTGCTGAGCATCGGCGTGGACATCGGCGGCACGAAGGTGGCCGCGGGGGTGGTCGACGAGCAGGGCGGCATTCTCGATCGTTGGCAGGAACCGACCCCATCACACAGCCCGGAAGCTGTCGAAGACGCGATCCTCCGCGCCGTTGAGCACTTAGGTAGGCGACACCGGGTGGAAGCGGTCGGGATCGGTGCGGCCGGCTGGGTCGACAACGATCAAGCTGTGGTTCGGTTCTCTCCGCACCTGGCCTGGCGGTCGGAGCCGCTCAAGGCGCGGCTCACCGGCCGTATTGACCTTCCACTGATCGTGGACAACGACGCGAACGCGGCCGCCTGGGCGGAGTACCGCTATGGCGCAGGTCGTGGCTCGTCGGTGATGGTATGCATCACGCTCGGTACCGGCATTGGTGGCGGCCTAGTGATTGGGGGCAGGCTTTTCCGCGGCTCGTACGGGATGGCCGGGGAATGGGGACACATGATCTCGGTGCCGGGTGGTCACTGGTGCGAGTGTGGGAACCGCGGCTGTTGGGAGCAGTACGCCTCGGGCAACGCACTGGTTCGGGACGCCCGCGCGCTGGCACGTACCAATTCACCGACGGCCCACCGGCTTCTGGAAATGGTCGGCGGCGATCCTGACAAGATCAGCGGACCTGGAGTCACCGCAGCAGCAATTCAGGGCGAACCCACCTCGGTGGAGCTGTTGGCCGATGTGGGGACATGGCTCGGGCGGGGGATTGCCAACATCGCCGCTGCTGTGGATCCCGAGGTGGTTGTCATCGGCGGGGGAGTGAGCGCCGCCGGCGACCTGTTACTGCACCCCGCACAGCGGGCCTTCAGCCGGACTTTGACAGGGCGCGGCTTCCGCGAAGAGGCAAGACTGGTGCTTGCTCGCTTCCGCAATGATGCGGGGCTGATCGGTGCTGCAGATCTGGCACGGCATGCCATGATCGAGCCGCCCGACTCCGCCCACGCCGGCTTTTGGCCGCGTCGCCGCAAACGCAGAGTCAGCAAGACACGGCTTCGCCGCGAGTCCTTGCGGGCCCGAGCCCAGTCGTAGACGGTGTTATCTGCGACGCTGCGCGTCGCGCGGATCGCGCTGATCACCCGCTGTCGTCGTCCTCGCTCGGAGACGGAAAACGTGTCTCCTCACTCGTCCTCCGATCAGCGGCGCGCGATCCGTTACAAGACCGCTCCGTTGCCGGCGTCCGGCGGTCGATCCCGGGGCAGCCGGGTCATCAAGATGCCGAATCCACCCACGAAGCTCCCGACGGCGATCCAGCCGGCCCACGCAGGGAAGCGCAAGCCGAAAGTCGCGGCCAGCACGATGAGGATCGCGTACCCGATGCCGATCCAGCCAAGCAGTGCCGGCACGCCGGGTCGTCCCAGCGGCGGAAGCGGCTCCGGGACATATCGATCCTGTGATGTCTCGTCAGCGAAGGTCCGAGCGTCGGCCGGTGTCTCCAGCAGGCCGAACAGTGGGTGATCGGTGGCCCAATTCGCCCCGTTGGCATCCGAACTTGAAGGCTGACTTACCGGCTCAGTGGGGGGCTCGGCGGTGTCTGAATCGGGTTGGTCGGCAGTCAGGTGATATCCCGCGACCAGCTCGGCAAAGGCCCGGTCGATCGCGGCCCGGTCGTCCTCACTCGGCGGTACCATCGGCCTCCTTCGTGAGTCGTCGGAAGAACGCAACGCTTCCTTCGAAGATATCGTCCGCGTCGTAGTCGAGGGTGGCTACATGGTAACTGCGCTGCAGCTCGATGTAGGTCTGATCGCTGGATCGTACGCCGGCCTTGATCAACCGCACCGAGGAGGGGTCAGCTACATGATCATTAACTGCCCGATAGACCAGCAGCGGCTGGTCGATGCGATGGAGATTGCGGCGCACGTCCGCCCACAGGAAGGTCTGTGAATACAGGGCGCGGAGCGGCAGTCGATCGTAGCCCCACTCGATCGAGCCGGATTTGGCGATGTCGTTGGTGATCCCGCCCAGCGAGGGAAGCGCCAATCTCAAGATCGGCAGCGCTCGCATCCGCGGATCAGTGATGTTGATCACAGGATTGACCAATGCCAGTCCGGACACCCCGCGGCCATGCTGCTCGGCCAGCCGGAGCGCCAGCGCACCGCCCATCGACAAGCCCGCGAGGAATACCTGATCACTTTGGGCGCGCAGTGTTGTGAAGGCGTCGTCCACGCAGTCGTACCAGTCGGTCCATGTGGTCTGATTGCATTCCTGCCAACTCGTGCCGTGGCCCGGCAGCCTCGGCAGCCGGACCTGGAAACCTGCAGCTTCGAGGTGGCGCGCCCACCCGATGATGGATTGCGTCGAGCCGGTGAAGCCGTGGCAGAGCAGCACCCCATTTGGCCCGCTGCCACCCGCGTACGGGTGCGCATCTGGATGCACTGAGGCCGCGCGCGGCGTGAATGATCTGGTACGCCGCATCCGCCGGCTGCTGCGCGGCGTCGGCCCTGCCGGGGAGGTCACGAGCGAATCGTGACATGTTTGCCGCCACCACGGAAGCCGACCGGTGCGCCCGGCACTAGGGTTATTTCGCCCTACGATTGGGTCGAAGCAGCGGAGGTCGGTCTTGCTCTACTGGGTGTTCAAATGGGTGGCTTTTGCCCCCTTGTGCCGGTTGCTCTTCAGGCCCTCGATCAGTGGAGCTGACAATATTCCGGAGTCCGGTCCGGCAATTCTGGTCAGCAACCACATCTCCGCAGGCGACACCTTCCTGTTACCTGCCATGATCAAACGGCGGCTCACCTTTCCGGCCAAGGCCGAGCTGTTCCATGGTCGGGGGATTCGCGGCCGGGTTCTGACCTGGTTCCTCAAGAACGTCGGTCAGCTTCCGATGGATCGCTCCGGAGGCCGGGCCAGTGCCACCAGCATGGAGGGGGTGCTCGGTGTACTTCGCAGGGGTGATCTGCTCGGCCTCTACCCCGAGGGCACTCGCTCCCCAGACGGCCGCCTCTACAAAGGCAAGACCGGCGTTGCTCGGCTGGTACTGCAGGCCGGAGTTCCGGTGATACCGGTCGGCATGATCGACACCCAGTTGGTGCCGTCTCGGTTCTTCAAGATCCCAACGATGCGACGACCCAAGATCCGGATCGGCAAGCCGATGGACTTCAGCGCCTACGCCAAAGCCGGCAACGACCGCGATGTGTTGCGGTGGATCACTGACGAGATTATGAACGCGGTCGTGGCGCTGACCGGCCAGGACTACGTGGATATGTATGGCGCTACGGCCAAGGCGGACCTGGCTGCAGGCAAGGCCCTCCCGGCCAGCGCCGGTCAGCGTCCCGGAGCGGGGCGTACTACGCCGGCCGTCCCGACGCGTGTCCCCAAGCCGGAGATCCCGCCGGTTTCGGATGTGAAGGCGTGAACGAGGGGCGAGACGAATCGCCATCAGCTCGCAGCGAAACTAACTCAGACACCAGCGGTGAGCTCGCCCGGCACCGCACGGACCGCCGGCAACCTCCGGTGAGCGATGACCTGGTTTCAGTTGACCGCCACGGAAATGTCACCGTGGAATCCGGTTCCGGTGCTGGTCGAGCCATCTACTGGGCGTTGAAGAACGTGCTGCTGGGACCGGCAATCGCCAGAATCTTCCGCCCGATCCATGAGGGGACTGAGAACGTTCCTGATGAGGGTGCCGCGATTGTCGCGAGCAATCACCTCTCATTCGCCGACTGGTTGTTCATGCCGCTTGCATTGGATCGCCGGATCACTTTCGTCGCCAAATCCGACTACTTCACCCGGGCTGGCATCAAAGGCTGGGCCCAAAAGCGGTTCTTCGCCGGCACAGGTCAGGTGCCGATCGACAGGAGCGGCGGCCGGGCGAGTGAAGGCGCTCTCCGGGCGGGGCTGAAAGTGCTGCAGCGCGGTGAGTTGTTTGGCATCTATCCCGAGGGAACGCGCAGCCACGACGGTCGGCTCTACAAGGGGCGCACCGGAGTCGCCCGGCTGGCATTGCTGTCGGGGGCGCCGGTGATTCCATCGGCGATCATTGGCACCGATATCATCGCCCCGCCTGGAAAGGTCCTGACCAAGATCGTCAGTCCCACCGTGAAATTCGGGCGGAGCTTGGATTTCTCCCGCTATCAGGGAATGAGCGAGGACCGTTTCATCCTGCGTTCGATCACTGACGAGATCATGTACGCGATCATGGAGTTATCCGGCCAGGAGTATGTGGACATGTACGCGCCAGCAGCGAAAGAGGCCGCGGCTCGGGAAGCAAAGGCGCAAGAAGCCGACGAAGTCTCGCCTCAGGCTTAGTGGGTTGCGGGAAACGGGTATGCCGGAAGGCGTGAATGCATCAGTCGGTCCCAAGGTCTTAGGCCCCGGACTCCTCCTTGGTGTCGGCCTAGGCGCGTTCGTGGACGGAATCGTCTTGCACCAACTCCTGCGATGGCACCACCTGCTGTCCTCCCGTCCAGGGTTCAGTCTGACCGCCAATCTGGTTGCGGACGGAGTGTTCCACGCCGGGGCGTGGCTCGCCGTTCTGGTGGGTGTGCTGTGGTTGTGGCGTAGCAGCCATCG
>DATEWO010000465.1:0-2931 GCA_035257925.1 Propionibacteriaceae bacterium
AAGCTGGCCAACAGCCGGCCCGAGAGCCGTGGTCGTCCGCGGGGTCTGATGCGAGTGACCGCTGGGGCGGTGGTGCCGGGCTGGGCGGTGACCGCGGCCGTCATCGTACCGGCTCCGACTTGCTGAGGGCGCGGAGGTAGATGACGGAGAAGATCCCGCCGATCACCAGCAGCAGCAGGGCGATCGCCGTCCCATAGCCAAGATCGGCCGACACGAAGGCCTGGTTGTAGGCGAACAAGGGCAAGGTCATGCTCTTCTCGCTGGGGCCGCCCTTGGTCATGGTATAGATCAGCCCGAATACCGAGAGGGTCTGCAGGGTGATCAACATGAGGTTGGTCGCGATGGTCCGCCGGACCAGGGGAATGGTAATGGAGGTGAGCAGCCGTAATCGGCCGGCGCCGTCGACCAGTGCAGCCTCCTCGAGATCGCGCGGCACTTCCGAGAGTGCCGCCGAGTAGACCAGCATGGAGAACGCCGTGCCCCGCCAGATGTTGGCGATCGAGACGGCGATAATCGGCGTGGTGAAGAGCCAGTTCTGCGGTGGAAGGTTGAAGAAGCCGGTGACAGTGTTCCAGGAGCCGTCCGGCCCCAGCACGGCCTGCCATAGATAGGCCGCGACGACCTCAGGCAGCACCCAGGCGCCGATCACGAACGTGGACGTCAGGGCTCGCGCGACGGCGTGACCCGACCGCATCAACAATGCCAGCACCAGGCCCAACACGTTCTGGCCGATGATCGCCGAAACCACCGTGAACACCACCGTCAGCCAGACCGAGTTGATGAACGCGGGATCGGTAAACGCCCGGGTGAAGTTTTCGAAGCCGATGAACTGGGTCCCAACCTGACCCGTGAGGGCCATGTTGGTGAAGGCTGCGTAGATGCAGTACAAGATCGGCCCGGCCAAGAACACGACGAGCAGCACCACGGACGGCACGATCGGAAGACCGCGCAGC
Organism: Propionibacteriaceae bacterium; assembly: GCA_035257925.1. Taxonomy (GTDB): domain Bacteria; phylum Actinomycetota; class Actinomycetes; order Propionibacteriales; family Propionibacteriaceae; genus Microlunatus. The sequence continues at coordinate 954 of DATEWO010000465.1, forward strand.
AGGGTCCGCCGGCTCCGGCCAACGGGAGGCGCCGTTGGGCGGACCTCGGTCCAAGTCGCAGCCATTAAATCGTGGTGGTCTTGTCTTGACCGACGATCTGGATGACGCCGTCGTCGTAGAACTTCGCGGCCGCATCCGGTGCCGCGGTCTTGGTGATCACCTTCTCCGTGGCCTGCTGGATCAGGAGTGAGATCTTGGCGTACTCGGCGTAGGCCGGCCGATAGATCGTGCTCTCCACGAGGTTGGAGAAGAACTCGTTCGTCGGGTTGGCCTTCAGGTAGTTGGGATCTTTGGCTACATCGGTCCGGACGGGAATCTGGACGTTCTTGATGTCGTACTCGAGCTCACCCTCCTTAGAGGTAAGCATCTTGATGAACTCCCAGGCGGCGTTGGCGTTCTGGGCGTTCTTCGGAATCGCCCAAGTCCAGCCGCCGGACATCGTGATCTTGCCGCTACCTTCGCCGTTCTGGGTTGGCATGTACGCGTTGCCGAGTGTGGTATTCCACTCTGGCCACGGCGCGGCACCGCTGCTGAGCCAGTTGTTCGACAACCAGCTGCCGTCGAGGTCGATGGCCATCTTGCCCTTGGGCAGCATCTCTTGGCTCACGGTGTTGGCCCAGGTGGGCGCCAGGGCCTGCTGGGGCGTGGGGCCGAGACCGTTGCTGTAGACCTGGTCCATAAAAGTCAGCGCATCCACGAAGGCCTTCGAGCCCACCACCCACTTCTGACTGTTCTTGTCGAAGAGGGTGCCGTTGGGGGCGCCGTAAAGGAGCATCTCGAAGCCCTGCATCGATGCCGCCTCACCTACCCCCGTGCCCGCGTAAATGTTCAGCGGAATCACGTCTGGGACCTTGGACTTGATCGTCTGGGCAGCTGTCATGATGTCGTTCCAGCTCTTCGGCTGCCACATCTCGGGTAACCCGGCCTGGGCGAACAACTTCTTGTTGAACCAGAGCGCCCGGACGTCGGTGCCATCCGGAATGCCGTACGTCTTGCCGTCAAGCGCCTGGGCCGCACCCTTGGCGGTTTCGTTGAACTGGCTCCAGTCGGGCCAGCCGTTCAAACGATCATCCAGCGGTGTGAGGTAGCCCGCGGAGATGTCGGAGTTGATAAGGAACGTGTCCTCGTAGCACATGTCCGGCGCGGTACGAGGCGAGCGCATCGACAGCTGCAGCTTGGTGTAGTAGTCGTTCTCGGATGCGACGATCGGCTGAAGCTTCACCGTCGCCTGGGGATGGGCGGCCGTGAACTTCTTCGCCCACTCGTTAAGGAAGTTCGCCTGGACTTTCGAGTTGCCGAACTGCTGGAAGGTCACCTTGACCTCGCCGGTAATTTCGCCGCCGCTCGCCGCGCCACCAGGAGTGGTGCTGCTCTCGCTCTGGCCGCACGCGGCCAAGCCGACGGCGGCTCCCAATCCTGCGGCGGTCAGAATGAATTCACGTCTGCGCACGTCTCTCCTTCGGGACCGGACTGACTATGAGTCGTCGGAGCGAGAGCAGCGCCCAGCTCTGCTAGCGGCCTCTGCCGTCGCCTGGCGCCTCGATTTCATCGGATCCTGCACAGCGAGCCCTTGATCAAGGTGCTGGGTACCTATTGAGCCTCATTGAGGTCTTGTCTCGTTGAGCGCTCGGGGCGGCTGCTGGACAAGATCAGCAACAATTATTCACCTCGATAGAGTTATTCCCGTCGAGCGTACGATACGCTCCTGCCGTCGGTCAACCACTCCCGACCCCTCACCGTTTCCGCGGATTGGAAGGAGCCCGAAATGTGGCGCGGCTCGAACCTCAGCCGTCTGGGCGACTTCAACCAGACCGTGGTGTTCGACGCCATCCGCCGGACCCCGGGTGGGATAAGCCGGGTCGAGCTGGTCGCAGAGACCGGCCTCACTGCACAGACCGTGAGCAACATCGTCCGCCGCCTGCTGGCACAGGAGTTCATCGTCGAGAGTGGCCGGGTGCAGTCGGCCGTTCGCGGCAAG
>DATEWO010000466.1:0-5428 GCA_035257925.1 Propionibacteriaceae bacterium
ACTCCGGCCGTACGTTTCCCAGCACAGCCGTCGAACCGCTCGCTAGCGCGGTCTCTGGGCGTACGTTTCCCCGCACAGCCCGTCAAACCGCTCGCTAGCGCGGTCTCTGGCCGTACGTTTCCCAGCACAGCCGTCAAGACAGGCGGCTCTGACCACCTCCGGCCGACGTTTCCCAGCACAGCCGTCGAAACGCTCGCTAGCGGTCTCCGGCCGTACGTTTCCCAGCACAGCCGTCGAAACGCTCGCTAGCGCGGTCCGCGACGGGCCACGATCCACTTCTCGCGCGTCTTCGGACGTTACCCGGACAGTTGTCGCCTGACTTCAGCCGCAACCACACTGCCATCGGCCCTGCCTTTGGTTTGTGGCGTCACCTGCGCCATGACCTTGCCCATGCCCTTCATGCCGAGCTCGGCTGCTCCGGTCGAGGTGATCGCGTCGGCGACGATTGCCGCGATCTCGTCTTGCGTCAACTGCTGCGGCAGATAGTCAGCCAGTACGTCGGACTCGGCACGCTCCTTCTCGGCCAGTTCGGCGCGACCGGCATCGGCGTACGCTGTCTCCGCCTCCCGCCGCTTCTTGGCCTCCCTGATGACCACGTCGAGCACCTGCTGATCGGACAGCTCGACAGCCTCCGAACCGGCCACCTCAGCCTCAGTGATCGCGGTCAGGACCATCCTGATCGTGCCCGACTTGACCTTGTCGCGGTCCCTGATCGCGGCGGTCAGATCGGAGCGGAGGCGCTCCTTGAGAGTGCTTGGTGCATCAGACATGCGAACCAGTGTGACAGCAGGTTCGCTTGTAGCCTTCTGATTATGTCTCCGAACCGCGTGACCACGTCCATCGTCAGGAGCCTGCTCGGCGTTGGAGCGGTGGGAGCCGGGTGCCTGGCGTACGCCGGGTTGTACGAGGTCAACGCGTTTCGACTGCGTCGGGTTGATGTCCGTGTCCTGCCGCCGGGCGCGCGGCCTGTTCGCGTGCTGCACCTCTCCGACGTCCATATGACGCCGGACGCGGCAGCGCGGCAGCGCTGGCTGTCAACGTTGGGCGCGCTGGAGCCGGACCTGGTGATCAACACCGGCGACAATCTCGCGCATGAGGGAGCTGTACCGTTCGTGCTCGCCAGCCTTGGTCGCTTGCTCGATCGTCCAGGCGTGTACGTCTGGGGATCGAACGATTATTACGGTCCAACGTTCAAAAATCCGCTGCGCTATTTCGAGGGTCCGAGCAACCGCGATCATCGTTCGCCCCGGACCCTGCCTTGGCAGGATCTCGGGCGCGGTTTCAAGGAGGCAGGATGGATCGACCTGACTCACAGTCGTGCGTCGCTGGAGATCAAAAGCCTACGGATCGGCTTCCGCGGTACTGACGATCCTCACCTGAACCAAGATCATTACGCGGAGGTGGCTGGGCCCATCGACCGTGAGGAGATCGATGTCGCGATCGGTGTCACCCACGCGCCCTACCGTCGGGTGATCGACGCAATGGCATACGACGGGCACGATTTGATCATGACTGGTCATACCCATGGCGGCCAGGTGTGCGTTCCGTTCTATGGGGCGCTGGTCACCAATTGTGATCTTGACACGCGGCGCGCGAAGGGTCTTTCCCAGCACAGTGCCGGCGGACGAACTGCGTGGCTGCATGTCTCGGCCGGCGTCGGAACCTCCCCCTATGCGCCGATCCGTTTTGCCTGCCCGCCTGAGGCAACCCTGCTCACCTTGACGAGCATCCGCGATCAAGAGCACGCCGGAAACGACGAGAGCAGCGACGAGGCGATGGGCTAGACTCTCCGAGGCTTGGTGCAGCTACGGGGTGTGGCGCAGCTTGGTAGCGCGCTTCGTTCGGGACGAAGAGGTCGCAGGTTCAAATCCTGTCACCCCGACAGTAAAATGCCTGGTCAGAGTCACATTAAGTTTCTCGACTAGCGCCTTCAGGCTGTAGGTACAGCAGCAAAGTACAGCAGCGATCTCAGTGCAGGGTCTCGCCAAGCCGCCGCAGCGCCTCTTGTGTAGCCGCCGAGCTGGCATTTGCGTAGATCTCCATCGTGACCGCCTGATCGGCATGTCGCAGGATTCGCATGATCACGCGCGGATGCACATCGAGGTCGACGAGCAACGTGGCACACGTGTGCCGGGCATCAGGAACAGTGATCGGACGCACTCCCGCGGCCTCACAGCGCCCCACGAACTTCCTGTTGAGAGTGCGAGGATCAATGGGGGTGCCGTAACGACCCGTGAAGATCAGAGACGGCGTGTCCTTCGTTTGCTGCCGGATCTCGTCGGCAGCCAACCGTTCCCGCTCCTGCTGCGCGCGCGCCTGATGGTCATTCGAGCACGGCACACAGTGCCGGACCATCGCGATCGGAGCTGGCGGCGTCCTCCGCGACATCAAACAGACACACGACGCCCTGCAGCTCACCGAGCTACACCGCTTCACCGACCCGGCCGAAGCGGCAGCCTCACTCGCGCTGCGGGAAGGAGACCCCAGCGCACTCAGCTTCTATCTCGATCATGGCCGCCTTCATGTCGGAGATCTCGCACTCGTCACCTTGACCCCCGACATCTCGGTTTACCGCTCGCTGATACCAAAGCTCAGCTCGATGTCGGGCCTCGCCGCCGTTGCGGGTCAGCGCAGGCTGGGCACCAGCAGCACCTTGCAGGCTTCCCCGGTGAGGAGGTCGACCGCTTCGTCGATCTGGCCGAGCGGCATACGGTGGGTGATCAGCCACTCGAGGTCGAGTCGGCCGGAGTCAAGCAGCAGCATGGTCTGTTCCCAGGTCTCCCAGAGCCGTCGGCCGAAGATCCCGCGCAGGGTGATGCCCTTTTTGTTGATGTGGGCGGCGATGTCGATCTCGATCGGTCGGCTCGGGTGCCCGACGGTCACGAGTGTCGACTCGCGGCGCAAGGCTTCGAACAGTGACGGCAACGCGGCCGGGGCGCCCGAGCATTCGAAGGCGACGTCGAATCCGCCGCGACGGCCGGTGAGCTCACGGCATCGCTCGACGACCTCGTCACCGGGGGGCATCGCCAGGGCGCCGATCTTTTGGGCCTGGGCGCGGCGGTAGGGGTTCGGCTCGACCACGATGACGTGGGCGGCGCCCATCAGCTGCGCGAGGTAGGCGACGACGAGACCGACCGGCCCACCACCACTCACCAGCACGGCGCGCCCTGCCACTGCGTAGCCGGCCCGCTGGATCGCGTGAACGGCGACGCCTGCGGCCTCGAGGAGCGAGCCGACCTCCAGGGAGGCCTTGTCGGGCAGCTTGACGCAGATGTCCTGCGGTGCGGCCATGTACTCGGCGAATACGCCGTCGATGTGCATGCCGATGATCCGGGTGCGTTCGCAGGTGTGCGCGTCACCGGTCCGGCAGGGGAAGCACTGTCCGCAGATTAGGTGGCTTTCGAGCGCGACGCGGTCGCCGACGCGGAGCCCGGTCACCCCGGGTCCGACCTCCACAATGGTGCCTGCGCCCTCGTGCCCGATGGCGACGGGGAGGTTGAGGTTGAACGCCTGGGCCGAGGGCGTCCATTCGTAGACCTCTCGGTCGGTGCCGCACAGCGACGCCGCGGCCACCTCGATGACCACGTGGCCGTCGGCGGGCTTGGGGTCCTGGTAGTCGGTCACGTACTCGACGCCGCGCTCGGCGGAATTCTTGACTACAGCCTTCATGGTCGTCTCCGTTCGTCGTTGAAGGTCGTTGTTCTCAGCAGGGTCGGTCAGTGGTGCGCTGCCTGGCCGGCGAACCGGCGCAGGATGTCGGGCGGGCCCACCTGGCCGCCTTTGAGAACCAGCCGACATCCGGCCACGGTGGCGCGATCGTCGGCGCGGCAGATCGGTCCGGCGGTGACGAACTGATCTGTCACGCGCAGTTCCCGTACGCCCATGGCCGCCAAGGCGTGGCTTGAGGTGTCGCCGCCCAGAACGGCGACGTCGCGGGTAAGCCCAGCGGCAGCCATGCGCCCGGCGAGTGTGCCGAGCAGTCCCCCGACGTGTCGCGGGTCGACCGGGCCCGCGGCCGCATATCTCGGGTCCTCGCTGCCACGCGTCGTGTGCACCACGACGTCGCGGCCTGCGGACAGTGCTGTGGCGGTTTGCTCCTCGACTGCGCCAGCCAGCTCCGGGTCGTCGCTCTTGAGCAGATCGGCCGGCACCGGTACGTCGGCCCAGCCGTGCCTCACGGCGTCGCCGATCTGTGCAGCGGTCGTGCTCGAGGCCGAGGCACTGACTGCCAGCACCGGACCGGAGGCCTGCTGACGGCCGGGGCGGCGTGCCTCCCGGCCGGTGGCGGTGCGGGCCAGCGCGGCCATGATCCCCCCGGAGCCCACCACGACGCTCGGATGGGCCCCCGAGGTCTGGCCAGCACCGCGTAGGGCGCGGGCCACCTCGTCGAGGTGGTCGTTGGTGACCGCATCGACGACAAACGCCGGCACGGACTCCGCAAGGCAGGCCTTCCAGCGCTCGGTGAATGAGCCATCGGCATAGGCGGGGAGATGCACAGCGGCCGGGACTTGACGGTCGGTGAACTGCTCGGCGAGCACTTGGCGCAGATCGGCCTCGTGCATGGGGGTCGATGGATGTCGCGACATCACCGGGTGCCGGTCGAGGCGGTACACCTGGCCGGAGAACACGCCGAAGTGGTTGCTGAAGGCGGTGTAGCGACCGAAGTCCGGTTGGGCGGGTGCGACGGCGACCGGTCCCAGCCCAGCGAACTGCTCATGCAGCAACTCGATGCCTCGACCGATGCTGCCAAGCGTAGGCAGGCTGTCGAAGGTCGAGCAGATCTTGTAGAGCAGCACCTCCGCGCCGGTCACCGCGATCTGAGCGAGCTGTGCGCGGACCAGCTCGTCGAAAGCCTCCCCGCCCAGCGAACGCGCTGGGCCGGCGACTCCGACGACGTCGGCGTTGGTCGGCATTGGAGTGTCGCCGCCTCCGACGACGAGGACGGCGTCAAGGTGGTAGCGGTGGGCTTGGGAGAGGACGTCGGCGGCGCCGGTGAGGTCGTCGGCGACGAAGCTGACCGCCGGCATGTCAGTGATCTCCCTGCGACTTGCGGTCTGCGAACTTCTGCACCGCATGGAGCAGGGCGGGGTCACCGGTGTCGGCCGCGAGCTCGGCGGCACGCTGCAGCGGAACCCCCTTGATAGCGGCGGTCCAAGCGTCGCGCAGGCTACGTACTCCGGCGGCGGGTCCGTCGGGGTGCGCGGCGACACCGCCGCCGGCGAGCATGAGCAGGTCGGTGGAGCGCACCGCGGCATACGTGGGCGCGGCTGTCGTGACGTTCTGCCCGGACGAGAGGGTGGGCACCGGGCCGAGGGTGTCGCCGAGCGGTTCGAGCAGGCTCTGGACGTTCGCCGCGACCTCGTCGTCGGTCTCGTAGAACTTGCTTCCCAGCCCGCTGGCGTGCAGGTGGTCGGCGCCGGCGAGGCGG